>JAYSRS010000109.1:0-6082 GCA_043720935.1 Saprospiraceae bacterium | reverse complement strand
AACAAGCTGCCTCCTAGAAAAAACCTTTAAAGGGCGTCTTTCGAGCGAAGCGAGAAACAGCCCGTAAAATGCGCTTTTATTTTTTCAACGTTCCTAATCTACCCCCTCAGTATTTTGTTCCTTCTGAATGACAAAAGGTTTTGAGCCTCGCGCAACTCAAAACCTTTTGTCATTCAGAAGGAACAAAATCTTGAATTACCGCGCTGCTACAAGTATCGGTTCGGAATTGCGCCCCGTGTTCAAATACTCTTGATATTCTTTGAGTTTTACCCAATCCCCTTTTTCGGCGATGTCGGCTTGAATCGGCCACGTTTGCGGGTCGTGCATACGGAAACGCGCGCCTGCGTTGTCCAAAATAGTGCGAAGTGTCGTTAATTCGCTCGTCGCTAATTGTTCATACGTATATATATTAGCCGCATTCAACAATTCCTCAATTTTAGGCCCAATGCCTTCAATAATCTTCAAATCATCGGGGTTTGCGCGGCGGAGATGCGTCAAAATCTCGGCATTCAATCCCGAAATCGTGTGGTCTAACGTCTCATTTGTGGCATTGAGTTCTTGAAAACGGCGCGTCAAACTGCTGTGCCGTGCCTCCAACTCATTATAGCGACCCCTCAGTATGCCGACCTCAATATCGAGGCTCGACCGCATTTCTTCGAGTTCAATAATCCGCGTGTCTTGATTGTTATTTTTTAACATCAAACCGTCGAAATGCCCTTGCCATTCATCAACTTCGGCGGTTAAATTCTTAATGCGCTGCCCTTGCTGAATGCAATTATCGAGCATGGTATCATATTGTTGGCGCAGATTTTTGAGCTGTTCAGCCGAATCGTTCGTTACTGTAATAGGTGATGTCGTCTCATTTTTATGAACAAAATATTCCGCATTGACTGCCCTTAATTGGCTGTTCAAATGCGCGATTTGAGCGTTCAAATCCTCATTTTCAAGCCTCTGAGTGGCATAATCGGCTTGTAAATTTGCTAATTCCGACTCTATTTGTGGATTATTAGACGCACCATTTTCCCTATTTTGAAACATAAAAGCCGTTTTTTCAGCATTGAGTTGCGAAAATAACGCTTGCAAATCAGCATAAGACGCATTGAGCCGTTTATGCGTTTCGTTGAGTGACGCAAAGGAAGTTTGGAGATTTTCGCAGCGAATGTTGAGCGTATCGTGGGCGTGTACCAAGCGAGAATTATTGGATTGAAGTTCCTCGTGGTCGTCTATCAGTTCTTGGCTTTTTTGACGGTGGAGATACCAACCGATGAGACCGCCTAACAAGGCACTTCCAAGTTCGATGAAGATGGGCAAAAAATTACACCAAAAGTTTGTCATAACTACTACGTTTTGTTTTTTATGAAAATAGGTATCAAGTTTTTAAAGTTGGTTAAAAATAGAGGCTTCAATGCGAATGTGCAAGTATTTGATAATCAAAGATATATAAACAGCCCATTTGTCGTTATTTTCAAGGAAAAATGGCTACTTTACAACAAATTTATGACAAAGAAATGACCACGCGGCGGTTTTTTGCACGGCCTGTTGATGTGCCGTTTGTGGCAGCAGGTGCGGCTTCTCCCTTACCTTCGGTCGTAATTTTTTGAGCATTCGCCCCAAGTCCCGTCAAGTGCTCCGTAACAGACTTGGCGCGGGCTGCACTCAAATTTTCGTTAAAATTTGCTTTTCCTCGGCTATCGGTATAACCAATAATGCTAATAGTGCTCTGTGGATTGTGCGCGATGTAGTATTGCACATCGTCCAATTCCTTGCGCTGCACATCGGTCAATGTGGTCATCGGTTGCCCGTAATCGAAGTACAAAATGAGCTCTTTGGCACGCAAACGTTGCTCAATTGCTTGAATACGGTTGTTATCAACGGCAGTAGGTGGGGCAACGGTGATGGTCGTTTCGGCAGCAATCGGCGGGGCATAATTCACGGCAGTCGGCACAGCTACGGCGACAACGGCGGCCTTTGAGGCAGATACATCACTCAATTCGGCAGCAGGTGCACCACATGGGCAAATGGTATTTCGTAGCATCGAAGTGCCTAAAATGAAGGCAAACAGGCCCGCAAAAAGGAGTGGCAAGGGATGTTTCATCGAATAATTGTTTTAAATAATGTGGATAAAGAATGTGGAACCAATACGTTTAAGAAACTTTATATTTCATAATCCTAAGTAAACAAGATTTTTACGATGTGGAAAACCTTATTTTTAATTATTTATCCACATATTCTTGTGGACAATGTTTGTTAGTGTTGGTAACTATGAAAATTTAAAACAATTTCAAAATCTTAAAATTTAATTCTGAATTTTACTTTTTACTGTAATAAAATTTCTCTTTTCAAAATTTATGCCTTGAAAATTGGAGTTATCCACATCCAAAATGAAGGGGTATTTTTTTTAAAAATATTTTCTCTCCATTTGATATAATAATCAGCATTTATTTGAAGGGGCAAAAGGATGAAATAAGGCGTGTGCAAAACATCAATTTCACGCGTTAGACCCCCTCAGTATAAACGGCATTTTGACGGATTTTCTAATCTTTTTTGACTGATTTTCTATCAATTCATGCTTGGTTTACAATCCACTTTTCAGTCTTTTTTCGGCTAAATTACCCACCATTTTTAGCTAATTTTTTACCGATTTTAAGTGTCTCAAAATGATTTTTGGACAATAAAAACGCGTATCCAACTCAATGTCGAATACGCGTTTTTATTGATATAATATAAAACTACCTTCTACGCAGCTACCAAAAACTCCGCATTAACCTCCGCCATCATGCTGTTCAAATGCTCTTCGCGGACTTCTTTTTCGCGGTCAGCAATTTTGATGAATTTAGAATATAATACTTCCATATCATATTTATTAACGTCAATGCCAAGCTTTTGTAAGCGATAGCGCAAAGCCGCGCGGCCACTTCTCGCTGTCAAAACGATGCTCGATTCCTGAACGCCGACCTCTAACGGGTCGATGATTTCGTAGTTTGCGCGGTTTTTAATCACCCCGTCTTGATGAATGCCCGACGAGTGCGCGAAGGCATTTGAACCGACAATTGCCTTGTTAGGTTGAACCATCATATTCATTTTTTCGGACACCAAACGGCTCAAAGGAAACAATTGATGCGCTTGAATGTCAGTATATAGGCCCAATTCCTTGTGTTGACGCATCACCATTACCACTTCTTCGAGGCTCGTATTGCCCGCACGTTCGCCAATACCGTTCATCGTGCATTCGATTTGACGCGCCCCGTTCACCGCCGCCGCGATAGAATTAGCCGTTGCCAAGCCCAAATCGTTGTGGCAATGCGCCGAAATTGTCGCTTTATGAATATTCGGCACGTTGTCAACGAGGTATTTTATCAATTTTCCGTACTGTTCGGGCAAACAATAACCCGTCGTGTCGGGAATATTGACGACCGTTGCCCCCGCTTTGATAACGGCTTCGACGACTTGCGCCAAGTACGCAGGGTCGCTACGCCCCGCATCTTCGCAGAAAAATTCTACATCTTCTACGTATTTTTTGGCGTATTTTGTCGCTTTCACAGCGCGCTCTAGAATTTCCTCACGCGTCGAATTGAATTTATTGATTATGTGAAAGTCGCTCGTACCCAAGCCCGTATGAATTCTAGGCATCTTTGCGTACTTCAAAGCACCCGCCGCCGCGTCAATATCTTTTTCGACCGAACGCGACAAAGCGCAAACCGTCGCATTTTTTATGAGTTTAGAAATTTGCGTCACCGAATCAAAATCGCCTGGCGACGAAATTGGAAAACCCGCTTCGATGACATCAACGCCGAGTTCTTCGAGTGCGCGTGCAATTTCAAGTTTTTCGGGGAGATTCAATTTACACCCAGGCACTTGTTCGCCATCGCGGAGTGTGGTGTCGAAAATTTGGACTTTATTGTTAGACATTTCTATTTTTTTATTAAATTTCTATTTCTTGAATGAAAAATACGATAAAATACAGAGGGGGGGCTTTTTAAATTTTTACGGTGTAATTTTGCGAACTTTTTGTCACTCAGAAGGAATCTTTATTGTCCTTGTGTCGCGGGTGTTTAGGTTTTATCATTCAGAAAAAATCTCTATTTTGTGTATTATAACGTATGACTACGATATACAAATAAAGATTCCTTCTGAATGACAAAAAAACGCGATTCCTTCTGAATGACAAAAAACCGAAATTGACTACCAAAATTACGTCCGAAGCCCCCGAGCGAAAGAACAAAGTTTGAGAAGTCGGTACGGTTGTCAAACGCTTAGTTTTATTCCGTAATCAACGCATTATCAATCACTTATAAAATTAGTAACTACGATGCCTACTGTTTCTCAAGACCACCTTTTTCAATTAATTCGCACCTTAACGAAGGCAGAAAAGCGCAATTTTCGCTTGTACGTGACCCGCAATCAGTCATCAGAAGACTTAAAATTCATTCATCTTTTCGATGTTCTCGACAAATCGAAGGACTACGAAGAGGCGATTATTTTCAAAAAAGTGCCTGACATTCGGAAAGAGCAATTGTCAAATTTGAAGGCGCATTTGTATAAACAATTGTTGACAAGCCTGCGCTTGCTGCATAAAAATCGTAATGCCGATATTGACATTCGAGAGCATTTAGACTATGCTAAAGTGCTTTATACCAAAGGTTTATACATTCAAGCATTGCGTATTTTAGATAAAGCCAAAGGTTTAGCAGAAACGAATCACCTCTATTTTTTGAAATTAGAAATCATCGAATTTGAGAAGTTAATCGAAAGCCGACACATCACCCGCGCACACAACGGTCGGGCGGATGAACTCGCGGTGGATGCTGCCGAAACGACGCAACGAATGTTGAATACCAGTCATTTGTCCAATTTGTCATTGCAATTATATGGTATGTATCTCAACATCGGCCACGCCAAAAACAAGGAAGATTGGGAACGTGTCAACGATTTTTGGTCGCTCAATTCGTGCAATTTACCCCCCCTCAGTAAATTTGGTTTTTTTGAAAAAATTTACTATTATCAGTGCCTCGTTTGGAAAAATTTTATTGAACAGAACTGGAAAAACTATTACCGCTACGCCTATAAATGGGTAGAACTGTTTGAAAATGAGCCGATTATGAAGATAAATGACACGTCGTTGTATCTGAAAGGCATTCACAATTTATTGAATGCATCATTCATGACACTTGACCATAAACGGTTATCTGAATTTTTGAACAACACCGAATTATACCTTCAAAAACACGCCGACGCGCTCGACGAAAACACCCGCACTTTGGCATTTCATCATTTGTATTCGGCCAAAATCAACAAACACTTTTTGGAAGGCTCTTTTACTGAGGGGGTCGCTGAAATTCCTGAAATTGAACGGCAGTTGAAAGAATTTTCCAAAACCTTGGACGAACACCGCATTTTGATTTTTTACTATAAAATTGCTTGCCTCTATTTCGGCTCGGGCAATTTCGACAAAGCGATTGATTACTTGAATAAAATAATCAATTTGAAAACGGGTAATTTACGAACAGATATTCAATGTTTTGCCCGTATGCTGCACCTCATCGCACACTATGAAAAAGGGCATTACGCACTTTTGGAATACATGATTAAGTCCGTTTACCGCTTCCTTTTGAAAAACGGCGACATGAGCAGTGTGATGCAAGAAGTGTTAAAATTTTTGCGTAAGTCATTGTATTTGAAGCAAAAAGACTTGAAAAATGAATTTAATGATTTGCGCATCGAGCTTCAAAAAATTGCCGTTGACCCCTTTGAACGGCGGTCGTTTGTCTATCTCGACATTGTCGCGTGGCTACAATCGAAAGTGGAAGGAAAAACCGTGGAAGCAATGAGCCGCAAGAAGTTTTTGGAGCGTGAGTTAGGTGGTTTGAAGACAGCGGCGATTTTGAAATAGAGAAGGGTTTTTACGGACTTTTGAAAAATATCGGATAATTTACCTTCCAGAAATGTAAATCCGACATTTCCCACAGTTTTTTGAAAAAAAGTACGGAATTATCGGCTTTATGTCGCAAAATACTGAGGGGGTATCAGATTTAGGAAATTTTGCAAATTTCCTAAATCTTTTGCCACAAAAATGCCTTTTTTT
>JAYSRS010000108.1:0-6095 GCA_043720935.1 Saprospiraceae bacterium | reverse complement strand
AGCTGCCTCCGATAGATTTTCTCCACGCACGCCTTTTTCGCGCAGCGAAAAACAGTGTGTATGAAAATACGCTTTTATTTATTTCGCATTCCTAAGCGATTTCACCAAAATTTAATGACCAAATACTGAGGGGGTCTAAAATTTAAAATCGACCTCAAAACCGACATTATGTTGTTGAATTAAAGACACAAATAAAAGAAAATAGGTTGGGTTACACCTAAATTCAAGATACATTTAAACCCATATACTCAACATTTACCCCCTCAGTATTTTCTCTGAAAACACCTTGAAAATACCCATTTTTAAAGCGTTTACTATGAATTTTAAGCATATGAAATAAATCCAATTCGTTAAAATTTTCCCAAAATTAAGCACTCAACTATAATAAAATTTGTCTAAACGGGTTTAAATGTTAAAATTTGCCGACTCAATACTAAATGAGTTGTCCACTAATTACGCGGATTAACACGAATTTTAGGATAAAACGAAGGATTTTGGGCGTGTTTTCAATGAAAAATACATCTAAAATATGTCTAAAACATCTTTAAAATCCGTATTAATCCGTGTAATTCGTGGACAGTTTTCATCGAATGTAGGCATTACCAACTTTTACATCACTTCTAGTTGAATTAAAAATTAAGCAACAATTTCTGCTTTGGATTTTTTGCGGCGGCGTAGCTGCCCAACCTCGGTAATATTTAAACTATCTACCACTTTCTCACGCGGTGTAACCGCGAAACAAGCGGTTTTGCGGTTACACCGCATGAAAAATTGGGTTTGTAGGCTTGGTATTACCGAGATTTTGCAGCTACGCCGCAAGTTCAAAAGCCTAAGCAGAAATTGCTAAAAATTAAGAATTAAAAGTTAACAAACCGTTGTTAATCAATTGTTTGCAAACTTTTAATTCTTAATTTTTAATTCCTCTTGGGGTTTTTTTTCACCACTTTTAAAACGTTTCACGAAACAACTATGAAACTAAAACAAGGATTTCTCCTTCCATTAGTCGTCTTTTTTGCTAGTTCAATAACGACACTTCCCGCACAGTCAACGACGGTGTTTACTGAGGCCAATTTGGCTTTCAAACGCGGCATGGACTTCTACGACAAGGCGATTTATACCGCCGCGATGCAAGAATTGTATGTCGCCCTCACGCAATTGCGGCCCGCACCCGAACCCGAAGCCCGTTTGCTGCGCGTTCAGGCAGAATTGTATTACGCCAAAGCTGCCGTCAGAAGCGGTCAGCCGAACGGTGAGCAATTGATGCTCGATTACATCCGCAAATACGCGCCCGATGCCGTTGCAGGACAGGCCGCCGTGGAAATGGGCGATTATTATTTTGCGAAAAATCAGCCCGACAAAGCACTCGCATTTTATGACTTGATTGAAGGGTCAGATTTGCCGCCCGCCGAGCGCAACGAATTGTATTTCAAGCGCGGCTATGCCTTGTTTACGCAAAAGAAATTCAAGGATGCCAAAGGCAATTTCTCGAAAATCAAGGACGATAAAGACGGGAAATATTACAACGAAACGAACTACTATTACGGTGTCTGTTCGTTTTTTGAAAATAATCTCGAGGAGGCGTCGCGGAGTTTTCAGCGTATTCAATCTTCGAAGCAATACGCTGCCGTTGTGCCATCAAGTATCGTGCAGATTTACGCTGCACAACGTGATTGGGACAACACAATTAAGGCGGGTTTGCGGGCTTTGGACGATTCTCGCGTGAAAAATCGCCCACAAATCAATCAATTGATTGGCCAAGCGTATTTTGAGAAAAAACAATATGAACAAGCCGAAAAATTCTTGTTAGAAGCAGCAAGCAGCAGTGCCCCGATGCGGACAGAAGACTATTATCAACTCGGTTTTTGCCAACATCGGACGCAACGCTACCAAGAAGCGGCCCGTTCGTTGGAAAATTTGAGCGGTCAAAATAGTAAGTTGGCACAACATGGTTTGTACCTTTTGGGCGATTGTTATTTGCGTTTAGGCGACCGTTCTAAGGCAAAAAATGCGTTTTCTATTGCTTCGCGTATGACGTATGACCCCTCAGTGCAGGAGGAAGCGCAATGGAATTATGCGAAATTGGCCTACGAATCGAAGCAAACGCAAGAGGCCGTTGATGCGTTGCAAGCAATTCCGCAGTCGTCGAAGAACTATACGGAAGCGCAAAATTTGTTGTCCGAAGTGTTGTTGCAAACGCGGGATTTCGACGCCGCTTTAAAAATCATCAACAACTCGCCGAACAAAACGCCGCGTTTGCGTGAAGCAGCTCAAAAAGCGTCGGCTTATCGCGCCATGCAACTCATGCAAGCGGGTGATGTGAATGGGGCAAAGAACTATTTTGAGCGTTCGCTTGCGGACGCACCCGACGCTGTGACGAAAGGCATTTCAAACTATTGGTTGGGTCAAATCAGCCACGAACAGAAGAATTATGAAGCAAGTCAGCGTTATTTGGCTACTTTTTTGACGATTGCGAAAACAACAACGGGCTTACCTGCCGAGTCGTCGGTGCATACGGCAAACTATATTCAAGGCTATAATTTCTTGAAACAAAAGAATTTCACATCGGCGCAGCAGTATTTCCAAGATTGCGTCAACGGCATCAAAAGAGAGTACGATTATATCAGTTCTGACAATGTGAAAACGCAGATTTTGGGCGATGCGACGTTGCGTTTAGGTGATTGTAATTTCAAACGCAATAAGTATGACGATGCGATTAAATATTACGACGAAGCTATTAATAAAAATTATTCTGGGTTTGTCTATGCGTTGTTCCAAAAAGGTGTGATTCAAGGTTTGCGGGGCAACAATTTGGAGAAAATTATCGCGCTTGAAAAACTCGTCAATAACTATCCAAATTCGGAATATACACCCATTTCTTTATTGGAAATTGGGACGACGTACTTGAATCTCAATCAGTTAGACAAAGCGCAAGATGCCTTGAATAAAGTTGTGGCGAACTACAAAGGCAAGCCCGAAGTCGTTCCTGCGTTGTTAAAATTGGGTTTGATTGCTCAAAATAAGGGCAACAATGAACAAGCGATTTCTTATTACAAACAGGTGTTCTACAACAATCCAAACGCGGTTGATTCCAAGGCGGCTTTGGAGCGTTTGCAAGATATTTACGTCAATGATTTGGGTAAACCCGACGAATATTTCGCCTTTTTGCAAACAATCCCGGGCTACAAGCCTGACCAAATTGAGCAAGAAGCCGTTACGTATCGCGCTGCCGAAGTGCAGTACGAACAAGGCAATTACGACCGTGCAATTGCCAGTTTTACGAGCTATTTAGGGCGTTTTCCTAATTCGACAAATACGTTGTCGGCCTACTATTATCGGGCGGAATCTTATGCAGCGAATAAGGATTTCAACAACGCGTTTACCGATTACGAAGCCGTTGTACTGAGGGGTACGTCGAAATTCTATCCAAAGGCAACCGAAAAAGCGGCCTTGATTGCGTACAATTACAAGAAAGACTTTACAAAAGCTTTGAATTTGTTTACGCAAATGGAGAAAGCGGCAACGGACGATATTAAGCGTTTTGATGCCGAATTAGGCGCGATGCGCTCGGCTTATCGCTTGAATAAAACGGATGCAGTGAATGAATTTGCCTCAAAAGTGGCCAATAATTCACGCGCCACGAAAGACCAAGCGGCGGCTGCCAATTTCTATTTGGGCAAGATTGCTTACGACAGAAATGACTTCGACAGAGCGCAACAAGCGATGCAACAAACGATTCGGAACGGCGGCAACGACGAGCAAACGGCGGAGGCCAAATATATTGATGCGCTGATAGATTACAAAAAACGTAATTTAGATGTCGCTCTAAACAAAGCAGATAAAGCATCGCAAAATAACTCATTTGTTTATTGGGCGGCTAAATGCGTGATTTTGCAAGCGGATATTTTCTCCGAGAAAAATGACTTAATCAACGCTCGGGCGGCTTTAGAATCGATTATTGACGGGGTAAAAGAGTTTCCCGAAATTGTGGCCGAAGCCAAACAGAAATTGGATAATTTGTCGAAAAAGGAACAAACCAAAAGCCGTATCTCAAAGGACAATGCGAACGGTTTGTTGGACATGGAAAAAAATTAGGCTCCTCAGCATTCGTTACGCAAGCGGCAAAATGGCACACTGATTTTAGGGATACGGCTGATTTAAAAGGATTTCTTTTTAATGGAAACGCTTATAGAAAAAATCAGTGTGAATCAGTCCAATCAATCAAATCAGTGGCCCATTGCGTAACATCATTTTTTAAATTAAAACGAAATTCTTTTATGAGAAAGATAAATAAAATTCTTTTGATTTCACTTTTTGCTCCTGCATTAGCAATGGCGCAAAAGCCAGGCGGTGGCGTTGACAATCAATCGCAGGACGTTGTTAAAAACTTTGATGCCCGCTTGATTGACGCTGAAAAAATCAACGTGCCGCCCGTTTTACCGTCCGTTGATACGGCGACAAAAGCGCAGACTTATAGCGTACCTAACAAGGTTTTGACGGTCGATTATCAGCCGCCGAGGATGCGGCCACAGTCGTTGCCTGCCCAAAAACTACCCCCTCAGTATAATGGCTTCGCAAAGCTCGGTTACGGTTTTCCGAACTCCCCGTATGGAGAGGCAGCGTATCGTTTTGGCGACCCCAAAACGTATTTGGTGGGTGCAAAAATCAAGCACCACTCGGCAAACGCGGATAAAACCCTTGAAAATCAACGCTTTGCAAACACCGAAGGCGAATTGAACGGTACATTTTACGCGCAAGCGGGTTTGGCCGTTGACGCTAAATTGGGTTACGACAGTAAGGTGCGTCAGTTTTATGGTTACGACCACGACAAAATCGCGGCGGGTACATACACCCGTGAAGGCACGAAGCAGTATTTTAACACGTTTGGTGCGTCCGCAAAAGCCTATAATTCTGTTCGCACTGTGGCCGATATAAATTACTCATTGGGATTAGGTTTTTCTAATATGCAAGACAATTATGCGAACGCTGAAACGGATTTTAGCATTATCGGCGAAGCCACAAAATGGTTTTCTGATAAGCACCCGTTGACGGTCGTGATTGGGGGAGAATTTACGAAATTGTCGCCGAAATCGGAAAAAACGCAAGAGTTGAATAATATTTACATCAAACCGAGTTTTACTTATAAAACCGACGTGTTTAGCATTCGGGCGGGTGCGAATTTGATTTCCTTCAAAGACGAGTTTTTTCCACGCCCTGATATTGAAGCGAATTTTAATTTGGCAGGAAAAGCCTTGGCGATTTTTGCAGGTTGGAAAGGTGATTTTACCAAAAACTCGTACCGCAATTTGACGGCGTACAACCCGTTTATCAAGCCCGATACGCTTTTGATTCGGAACACGGACAGAACGGAATATTTTGGTGGCGTTCGGGGCAGCGTCGGTATTTTCAATTATTCGGCGCAGGCGGGTTACTCAACTAACCGCAATTTGGCCTTGTTTTCAGCCGATTCATTGGACAAATACCGCCGTTTTAACGTGATTTATGACACAGTGGGCATTTTCAACATTCGCGGTGCGGTGACGGCCCATCCGACGGACAAATTGGAAGTAACAGGTACAATCAGCCAAAATATCTATACGGCCAACAAAGAAAAAGCCGCTTGGGGCTTGCCATCTTTGGATGTCAATATTGCTGCAAAATACAATGCGTTCCAAAAAGGCGACCAAGTTGCCCTTGTCAAAGCCTCGCTTTTTGTTCAAAATGGTGTGCCTTACAAAGCTAAAAATACGGATGGTTTTTCGCGCCTCGACCCACTTTTCGACATCAACATCGGTGGCGAATATTGGTTTGCAAAAAACATAGGTGTATTTTTAGACATCAATAACCTATTGAATTTGAAGCGTCAACGCTGGCAAAACTATCCAAACTTTGGTTTGAATGTTTTGGGAGGCGTGACGGCTAGATTCTAAAATTAGTTGTTATCGACGTACAAGAAAAGCCGTTTTGCAACTAGCAAAACGGCTTTTCAGTTTGTGGCTTGCAGTTTTTACACCCCCTCAGTAGTACGTTTTATATATTTTTACTTTTTGTAAATTATCTGTGCATTTCTTACGCACTGTTTCTCGCTACGCTCGAAA
>JAYSRS010000107.1:0-6100 GCA_043720935.1 Saprospiraceae bacterium | reverse complement strand
ATAGTTCAAGTTTTTCAAAATTTGGTCACTTGCCTTGCCCGTTGCGGTGACATAAGGGGCGTTGAGCGACACATCTAATTTATCGGTAATGCCATAATTGGCAAAAAGAGAGACGCTGTTGACGGCTACTTCGTTGAAAACAGGTACGCCATCAATTTCTTTCGGTACGAGAAAAACGCTGTTGTATTTTTCAGCATTGTAAGAAACGACCGCCGCACCGTGTCCTTTGCCGACCATAAAACCACTAACGGGACTCTGAGCCGATGCCGAAAAAATAGAGATTGCGAAAGCAAAAGCGATTGAGATTTTTTTGATAAATGCCATGATTGATTCGATTAAACGATTGAATAAATAATTTAAAAAAAATATGCGTTTTGTAAGTTAATAGATTTAAAAAACAAAATTTTATTTTGTTCCAATTTTTGATAAAATGTATTTTCGATATAAAAAAATTAATCAAAAATTGGTAACAAAATTTTATATTGTTTAGTGTTTTTTAGTAATTAAAAACGATGCACCATTTTTAACTAAATAATCGTCGTTAACGCGAACAAGAGGATTTACGGAAAGGCGGTTTGTTTGGTTTTTGAAAAAGGGAAATTCAGTAGAAAAAATATTTAGTACACGTTACAAATTTATAGAGTGGCGCGTTGATAAGTTATATTCGTTGGTCTGATTGCGGCGTAGCTGCACAATCTCGGTAATATTACCCGAAGCTCAATTTTTTATGCGGTATAACTGCTAAACGTGCTGTTTTGCGGTTACACCGCATGGTAAAAGTCGTTGTTGTGTTGAGCATTACCTAGATTTTGCAGCTACGCCGCAATTGAAATCCTACATTAGAAACTGCTGCGAGTACTTATTAACCATTAACTACTTGAATAAAATAAAATAATGAAAAACGCCTTAATTATTCTGATTTGCCTTGTTGCAAATACACTTTTTGCACACGAAAGCAGCGAACACGCCGCCCTTAAAAACTGGTTTATTGCCCAAAACAATACAACCGTCAACGCGTCTTTTATGATGCTCAAAAACGAGGCGGTCTATCTCCAAGATGCCGACGAACGCACCACGCAATACCCGTTGTCTGCCTTGACTGCCGATGACCAAGCGTTTGTGATTCAAAAATATCAAGATATTGAAAGATTGAACCATCGGTTTCAACGTACCATACGTTCCGGGAACTTTCAAAGTTCCCCGAACGTGTGGTACGTGTGGTATGCCGTATTAAATCAAAACGTTTGGCTGATTGGCTTATTCGTTTTTTTGTTGGTGTTTTTCGTTTTATCTTATGAAAAAAAGGAGCGTATTCGGTATATTTATTCGTTTTTGATGTTTGGATTTATCGTCGGACTGTTCAGTTTTTCGCCCAGTCCACCGCCGACGACCGACCCGCTTTTCGTTGATTCGGCGTTTGTTCCCTTCAAATCAACTCTAAAAACCCGTTGGGATGCCACTTATTTCTATGTCGAAAGTTTAGGTTTGCCGACACATCCGATGATGAAAGGCATCACAAATTGGCAACAACAAGTACCGACGCCCAAATGCTATGTCGGTGCAAACGCGTGGTCAATTCCCTTAAATCCTGTCATTGCGGCAACGCCGATACCAACACGCACCAATTTTTTTAAAGGGGCAATCGGCCTTGCGGCCAACGGCATTCCGATTTTTAATGCCTACAACAATCGCGGCGAGGACTCTTATTTATTGGGTGAATTGGATCAATACGGCGGTCATTGCGGCAAAGGCGACGACTATCATTACCACATCGCACCGCTTAGTTTGGACAGCGTAAATGCCAATATTTTGCCGATTGCGTTTGCCTTAGATGGGTTTGCCGTTTACGCCAGTAAAGAGCCTAATGGCTTGACAATGAATACTTTAGATGCTAACAATGGACATTATTTCAATGGTGTTTATCACTATCACGGCACATTGACTTACCCGTATATGGTGGGCAATATGGTGGGCGTTGTGACGAAAGATGCGACCGACCAAATCATTCCGCAACCAACGGGCAACCCGTTTCGCCCTGCGGGAAATCCATTAAACGGGGCGGCAATTACAGGCTGCACGCCTAACGGAATGGGCAATGGTTACAATTTGACTTACACTTTGGGCGGTCAAAATTATGCTATCAATTACAGTTGGACAACGGCAGCGGCTTACACCTTCAATTTCGTTTCGCCGACGGGAACAACAACGTCGAATTATACAGGTCAAACCTGTATTTTTTCTACAAAAACGGGTGAATACGTGGACAATTCAGGCGTTGAACTCTATCCAAATCCAGCTAAAAATAGTTTTTCACTGGCTTTTAAATCGGTCATAAATACGAACGATATTCAATCAATTACCATCGTAAATAGTCAAGGACAAGTCGTTTTTGAGACTAAAAATCCTCAAAATACCCTCAAAATACCGTTTTATACTGAGGGGGTCTATTTTGTAAAAATTCAGTTTTCTAACGGGCAATTGGTTAAAAAACTGATGATTGAGTAAGCAATTCCAATGAGTTTAGTGTTATAGTGTAAAACCTCGCCGACGTTTTAGTAACCACTTCGGGCTTTATCGCTCATAAAACAGAGATAAAGCCCAAAGTGGTTCTAACTTTGGGCTTCATCTCGATTTTTATGGGCGTTTTGGCTGGCAATAGGTTCTATTCAGCAGAATTTGACGATGGATTGCTTATTTGATATGTAGCCAACGCGTTTATTTATGATTAATTTCTATTCTTACTTTTGAAAAAAAACGCAGCTTGGTTGATAGCTTTTTAATAGCAACAAATAACGCATTACGAAGGGAAAAAGGCTAACTAACCTTTAAAATCGCTCAAAAATGCCGTTTATACTGAGGGGGTCTCTTTTTCGATAAAAAAATAAATGAGCGTTTAATCGAGCCAAAACTATACTTTTTTACCTACTTTTGGCTCGATTAAAAAGTAAAATCTGTTATTTATTCAAACAATATGTCCAACATCAAATACCTATCATTTTTCCTCTTTTGTCTCTATCAAACAGCCTTATTGGCTCAAAAACCGTACTTTTTTGAGCCTATAGCGGCCAATAATAGCCTTCCACATCAAACAATATACCGCATTGTCCAAGACAAAAAAGGCTTTATGTGGTTCGGAACGCGGCGCGGGTTGCTGCGTTACGACGGCTACGCGTGTCGAGAATTTGGCGAATTAGCGGACAATTCAGGCGATTTTTTAGGAAAAGAAATACACGCGCTGATGGAAGACAGCAAGGGCAATCTGTGGATAGGTACATACGAAGGCGATGTATGTATCCGCGATGCTGCGACGGGTAAGTTTAGAATATTGGAAGATAACTCTATTTATAAAACCTTCATAAAGAAACGAATACAATCTTTTTTTGAAGACAAAACGGGACGGATATGGATTGGCACACTTGATGATGGCGTGTTTATTTATGACCCCCAAACCCACAACATCGCGCATTTTAATACTGAAAATAGTGCTTTGCTCAACAATGCCGTTTTTGCTTTTGCCCAAGATAAAAAAGACCGCATTTGGGTCGCGGCGGCGGGTGAAGGCATCAATTATTTCGACGAAACGACCAAGACATTTAAGCAACGCTTTGCCGATGTCCCCAACTTAAATGGTTATCAAAAAACACTTTTGTTGGAAGGTGAAAATTTATGGATAGGAACGGATGGTACAGGTCTTTATCGCTTAAACTTACGGACGGACACTATCAAACATTTTGCGGCGCAAACCGATGGGAAAAGTGTTTATTCTAACGCCGTCATGCATTTGTCGTGGACTCAAAATAAAGAATTATTGATAGCAACCGACGGTGGTGGATTGAGTGTTTTGGACACTAAAACCAACGTTTTCCAAGTCTATGAAAATGATAACTTAGAAGAAGGAGCATTGAATACCAATGCTTTATACGATGTATGCGTTGACCGAGACAACAATATTTGGGTCGCTACTTTCAACGGCGGCGTCAATGTGCATAAGGCGCACCAGGCTCGTTTTGAGCATTTTTCTTATACGGGAAAACGGGCGAACGAACTGACAAATCGCTCCGTTTTAGGGCTTTGTCAAACAGCAGACGGGACGATTTATGTTGGCACAGACGGCGGTGGGTTAAACGTTTTTGACAGAAAAAACAACCATTTTTCTGTCATCAACAATCCGACAAAAGTGCAAAATAACGTCGTCAAAACCATTTTTGAAGACCATCAAAAGCGCGTATGGTTGGGGTATTTCAACGGTGGTTTGGCCTTATTTGACCCCAAAAACAAGAATTTCAAGCACTATTTGAGCAGTCCAACCGCCCCCCTCAGTATCAGCAACAACAGCGTGTGGTCAATTGCCCAAGAAGCATCGGGGCAATTGTGGGTCGCAACGGTAGGCAACGGTGTCAATTTATTCAACCCACAAACGGGTCAGTTTCAACGTTTTTTTAGCCGCGACAACGACCCGACGAGCTTGAGCAACAACGGCATTCAAGTCGTTTTTGTTGACAAAAAAGACAATATTTGGATTGGCACGGAACGCAATGGCTTGAACTTATACAATAGAGAAAAAAACAATTTCACACAATTTCAGCATCAAAAAAACGACCCCCTCAGTATCAACAGCGATTTTATCCGTTCTATTTTTGAAGACAGCCATGGGCGTTTGTGGATTGGAACGGATGGCGGTGGCCTAAATCTATGGTCGGGTGATGGGAAATTCAAGCATTATACGACTAAAAACGGGTTGATTTCGGACGCGATAGTAGGCATTACAGAAGATAAAAACGCGCATTTATGGCTCTCGGCTTACGAAGGAATTGCCCGTTTTGACATCGAAAAAGACAGTTTTCAGAATTTCAAATTTAATAAAACGCTTGACGGACAAAGCAATCAGTTCAATCAAGCGGCGATTATAAAAACGATTAAAGGTGAGCTATTGTTCGGTGGAATCAATGGTTTAAATAGTATAAATCCCGATAATATAACGGCAAATGCGCTCAAACCGCCCGTCGTTTTTACCGATTTTAAGATTTTTGACGCGTCTATACTGAGGGGTAGTTTTGATGGCCGAACAATTTTTAGAGGCGACTTAAACGAGACAAAACGCGTCAATCTGTCGTACAAAGACAATGCGTTTTCGATTGAATTTGCCGCGCTTGATTTTACCGAATCGTCGCGCAATCAATACGCCTACAAAATGGAAGGTTTTGATAAAGATTGGCATTTCTGTCCCGCTGAACAGCGCCTCGTCACCTACACGAACTTGGATGCAGGAAGCTACACTTTCCGCGTTCGTGGGACGAATAGCAATGGCGAATGGTCTGATAATCAAGCAGTTATGACGATTGCGATTGCGCCGCCGTTTTGGAAAACGTGGTGGTTTAGGCTATTTTTGTTCTTAACATTTATTGGCTTCGGCGTCTTAGCTTTTCGGATTTATGTGCAACGGCGAGAAACGATTTTGCGGCAACGCGTTTTGGAATCAGAGCAAGCTATTTTGAGTTTGCAAAACCAACAATTGGCGTCAGAACAAGCCATTTTGAGCCTTCAAAATGATAAATTAGCCACCGAAATTGACACCAAAAACAACGAATTGATGTCGAAAGCCGTTCAAATGGCCCATAAAAACGAGTTGTTGATTGGCATAAAAGACGACTTAGAAATCATCAAAACAGCGAGTGAAACGGAGCGTTTAAAGTCCTTAAAAACGTTGTCGCGGACGCTCGAATCGGAGATTGAAAACAAAGAAAACTGGGATCAATTTCTCTTGTATTTCAACCAAACGCACCAAGATTTTATCCATCAGTTGCAAACCAAACACCCCAATTTGACCCAAAATGACCTCCGAATGTGCGCTTTAACGCGCCTCAACATGAGCAATCGAGACATGGCAACGCTGCTCAATATCTCCATTACAGGCATTGAAAAAAGCCGTTATCGCTTAAAAAAACGCTTGGATTTGACGGTGGATGATGATTTATCGCGGTATTTGACGGGGTTTTAATTTCAGATTCCAGATTCCATGAATAGTTATATTTGGAATTTGAAATTTGGAATTTGGAATATAGTTTTAGCAACTTTGTTCACTGCACCATCAATTTCTTAA
>JAYSRS010000106.1:0-6101 GCA_043720935.1 Saprospiraceae bacterium | reverse complement strand
AAACGACTTTCGACGAACCAAAAAGCACGGGCGTACACAAGCCTAAAATGCGCGGGTCTGATACCGTTTTCAAGATAACTTCTAAGCCTATGCCGTTCATATCGCCGATGGATATGCCTATTTTGAGTTTTTCCATTCTTAAAGTGGTACGTTATTTAGTTGTCTCTGGACAGTTCTAATTTGTTGATAATCAATATTTTAGCGCACTTTTCATTACAAAAAAGTTTTAAAATTGGGCAAAGATAATTAAAAAAATAAGTTTTGTTCCTTCTGAATGACAACGTGTTTTGCGTTTTGAGTATGTATGGTTCAAAAACACGATGCAACAGCAATTTCCACTTTGGAATGTCAAGTTACGGCGTAGCTGCAAAATCTCGGTAACATTAGATTCAAAGTATAATTTTCTTTGCAGTGTAACCGCAAAACCGCCTGTTTCGCGGTTACACCGCGTAAAAAAACGGTGGGTAGTCTGAGTGTTACCTAGATTTGGCAGCTACGCCGCCGCAAAAATCTCAAAGCGAAAATTGCTGACGATACAAGTTTTTAGTCTACAAATAATTGATTATCAATTTATTATACGAACTCAAAAGTCGTTTCAATTTTATAACTTACATTTTTTCACACATAAATTTGACTCAATCTTACACTTTTTAGCAGATACTTTTTAAGAACACTACACTTTTTCTTACATAAATTTTACAAACCTTACACTTTTCCATAGATACTTTATTACATTTGCTTTGTTTTCAACTATATCACGGACTTCAGTCCGTGATACACTTAAAAGTTAACATCAATCACTCATGAAAAGATTTTTATATCAAAACCTCTTAGACTGGAAAATAAGCTCTCGGAGAAAGCCGTTGCTGTTGCAAGGAGCGCGTCAAGTTGGCAAAACTTGGTTGATTAACGCGTTTGGTAAAAACGAATATACACACTACATTTATTTCAATTTCGAGCAAACACCCAATCTTAAAACCTTGTTTACCAACGAGTTATCACCGCTTAAAATCGTTGAAAACATCGGTTTGTTGCTTGGAAAAAAGGTAAATAGCGACGATACACTTATCTGTTTTGATGAAATTCAAACCTGTCCCGAAGCACTGACGAGCCTCAAATATTTTCAAGAACACGCACCCGAACTTTATGTCATTGCGGCGGGTTCACTTTTAGGCGTCAGTCTCGGCAAAACAAGCAGCTTTCCTGTTGGAAAAGTGAATTTTCTAACCTTGTACCCCCTCTGTTTTGCGGAGTATTTGGACGCTATTGGCGAAACGCTTTTGATGGCTTATTGAGCTTGAAATCCATTTTACCCAACTGATTTTAGACCCCTCAGTATTTTTCGGATTTTGAGTTGTACACAACCCTAAACTCAAAATCCTTTTGTCATTCAGTAGGAACAAAAACTTTTTCTACATTTGCCGAATGACGCCAGAAGAAATTTTAAAAAAACATTGGGGCTACGACGCCTTTCGACCCTTGCAACGCGACATCATTCAGTCCGTTCTCGACGGCATAGACACGCTCGCACTGCTGCCTACGGGCGGCGGAAAAAGCCTCTGTTTTCAAATTCCTGCCCTTTGTACTGAGGGGGTCTGTTTGGTCGTGTCACCGTTGATTGCTTTGATGAAAGACCAAGTGGAAAATCTAAAAAAACGCGACATCGCGGCGGCGGCGATTTATTCGGGTATGCACTACAAAGACATTGATAGAATTTTGGACAACGCGGCTTATGGCGGCTTGAAATTCCTCTATCTGTCGCCCGAAAGACTGACCACTACCCTAGCCCGCGAACGCATTAAAAAGATGACTGTCAATGTGTTAGCGATTGATGAAGCGCATTGCATCAGTCAGTGGGGCTACGATTTTAGGCCACCTTATTTGGAGATTGCGGCGATTAGAGAGTGGTTGCCCGACGTGCCAATTTTGGCACTAACGGCCACCGCAACGCCCGATGTGAAGACCGACATTTGTCAAAAATTAGAATTTAGAAAGGGTTTTCAAGTCTTTGAAAAAGATTTTTCGCGGCCAAATTTGAGCTATATCGTGCGGCACGTGGAGGATAAAGAGGCCAAATTACATCAGATTTTATCGAAAACCAATGGTGCGGCGATTGTCTATGTGCGGAACCGAAAACGGGCAAAAGACCTCGTTGGTTTCCTTCGGCAACACAACATTATGGCCGATTTTTACCATGCAGGATTGACACCCGCCGAACGCAGCAGCCGTCAAGACGCGTGGATGAAAAACAATCCACGTATCATTATTGCGACAAACGCCTTTGGGATGGGCATTGACAAACCCGACGTGCGGACGGTTGTACATGTAGATTTGCCCGATTCTTTGGAAGCTTATTTTCAAGAAGCGGGGCGTGCGGGACGCGATGAACAGAAAAGTTACGCCGTTTTGTTGGCCAATAAGAACGATGCAGCCTTGCTAAAACACGGTTTTGAGATGAATTTCCCCGAAATGAAGGAAATTCGACGCGTTTATCAAGCCCTCGGCAGTTATTTGCAATTGGCGGTCGGCGGTGGCGAAGGTGAGAGTTTTGACTTTGATTTTGGCGATTTTACGCAGCGTTTTCAGTTTGAAGCCTTGAAAACGTATGCCTGTTTTCGGATTTTAGAACAAGACGGCTGGCTCACTTTGTCGGAAGCCGTCATGACGCCGCCTAAAATTATGGTCTTGATAAATCGAGAAATGTTGTACGATTATCAGTTGCGAAATCCCACGACGGAGCGCGTTTTGAAGGGTATTTTGAGGGCTTTACCGAATGTTATGAGCGATTTTGCATCGTTTAGCGAGACGCAAGTGGCGCAGTTTTTGAAGATGTCGGCGGTCGAAATGGTCACTATTTTGCATAAATTTCACAACGACGGCGTGGTAGATTTTCGCCCGCGAAAAGAAAAACCACAACTCACTTTCCTACGCGAACGCGTTGACAGTCAATATCTTGCGATTGATTGGACGCTCTATATGTTCCGAAAAAAACGCGCCGAAGCACGGCTCAACAAGGCGATTGAATACGTAGAATTGGATATGTGTCGGTCGCAACAACTCGTTCATTATTTTGGTCAACTCGACGCCCCCGTGTGTGGCGTCTGCGACGTGTGTATGGAAAGCGAAAAACAGACGTTGCTCCCCGAAGAATACGAATTATTGAGTGCTAAAATCCGCACGCTTTTGCAGCGAGAAGCCTTGACATTGAAGGAAATCGTGGACTCTTTTTCCGAAAAACAACGGACAAAAGTCATTCAGACCATCAGCTTCATGTTGGAAGAAGGTTTTTTGAAAAAAGAAGGGGATAAAATGCGGATTGGGTAGTTTCTATCCACGGATTATACAGATTAACACGGATTTTACAAAGCGTTTTATTTGAAAATCCGTTGTATAATAAAGTGAAAGTGGTTTTCGGATTTTTAAATAGACCCATTTACTTGTATAACTAACCCCAACTTTTAAGTTGGGGAACACAGGGACAGGCACTTATTCGGCTTTAGCCAGTAACCTTAAACTTTGATAATCAATAAGTTAGTGGCTAAAGCCGTGAAAGTCGTTGTTAAGCTCATCCCCAACTTAAAAGTTGGGGTTAGTCATACTTGTCAACAATAATCAGAAAACAACTTTCACTTAAGTATAAATCTCTTTGTGTTTGTAATAATCAATGAAAATCCGTGGATAACACAGAGACGTGAAAAATTCGTTGAAATTTGTGTTAAAAGTCTTTAAAATTCTAAAAAAGGGTTAATTTTGTAAAAAAATAAATAAAATGGCAGCAACAGCAATTCAGCAAAAAGCAAGATACCCTTTGACGGTTGTTCCAAAACAGCCGCCTATTTCTTGGAATGCGTTTAAAAACAAGTACCTTACGCGTGAAGATTTCTTCAAATACGAATGGGTCAATGGTCTAATCGAGAAAACACCACGTAGCATGAGTCAAGAGCAACAATATCTTTATATAAATTTATCTGATTTTTTGACCGATTTACGTTTCGCGGGCAAAGCAAGTAGCCGCCTTTTGGCAGAAGTTGATACGTTTTTTTCAGACAGAATACATCGCCGACCTAATATTGCTTATTTCTCTGATGAACAGCGCAAATTAATGGCCGATGGCGTCAATCAAGTGCCTAAATTCATTGTTGAGGTCATTTCAACCAATGACCAAATTAACCGTGTTCATAAAAAAATGCGTAATTATCGAGATGCCGAGGTGGCAGTCGTATGGCATATTTTTCCTTTATTAGAAGAAGTTCATGTGTATAATGGCTTGACAATGACCGTTTGTAGCGGCGAAATGCTGTGTTCAGCCGAGCCTGTGATTCCTCATTTTAAATTGTCGGTCAATCAAATTTTTAAGAAAAATTGACCCCTCAGTATTTTTAAGTTTTGTTCCTTCTGAATGACAAAGAGTTTTGAGTTGGTTACACAACATTAGACACCACGAACCTAAAAATTTGCACTAATTTTGCGCTAAAAAAGGCATCACGACACGCTTTGGCGTTTGGTGATGCTTTTTTATTGTATCACAGACTTCTGTCCTTGAATAATCTATGCATTCACGGACTAAAGTCCGTGATACAAAGTAGCTACCTATCATTTCAAAATAAGACATCATCAAAAAAATAATTTTCACCGTAACAAACGACCTCACTTTCGACCGCCGAATGTTGCGGATTTCGGAAAGCCTTGCCAAAGCGGGTTATGAAGTTTGGCTCGTTGGTCGTCAGGATGCAGACTCGCAACCCTTTGATAATCAATACATTAAATCACATCGTTTTCCTTTATTTTTTAGTAGCGGCAAACTGTTTTATGTTGACTACAACATTCGGCTGTTCTTTTGGCTACTGACGCAACGGTTTGATATTATCGGCGGCATTGATTTAGACAGCATTTTGCCGTGCTACTTCTCGGCAAAAATCAAGAATATACTGAGGGGCCTCCTGCTGTTCACGTTCGGAAAATTTTTGACCTTGCCCGAACGTTTTTCTCAAAAAATCACCGTCGTTTATGATGCACATGAGTTGTTCAGCGAGACGCCCGAAGTGGTGCGGCGTCCGTGGGTTCGCCGCGTTTGGTTGGCCGTTGAACGGTTTATTGTGCCAAAAGTGGAGGCCGCTTACACCGTCAGTCAATCCGTTGCTGATGAATTTGAGCGGCGTTACGGGCGGCGTTTTGACTTAATTCGGAATCTACCTTTGAGAGAATTAAAAATTAAAAATTTAAAATTAAATCAAGACGATGAGGCATTTATAGAGGAATTAAAAATTAAAAATGAAGAGTTAAAAGACGCCGAAATAACTAATACTAAATCGCAATCAATTGTATTTTTGAATGATTCACCAAGTGACGGGGTGATTTCAAATCACCCCGTCACTACACAATCAATTGATAATCAGCCCGTTGTCGCTCCATTCGTCATTCATCATTCATCATTCATCATTCTCTATCAAGGTGCGTTGAACGAAGGGCGTGGCTTGGAAACTGCCGTCGAGGCCATGCAATTTATCGAAAACGCAGAATTATGGCTCATTGGTGAAGGCGATTTGAGCAAAATACTGAGGGGCCTCGTTGAGCGATTAAATTTGCAAAACAAAGTCAAATTTCTCGGTTTTATTGTCCCCGACGCACTGCCTTTTTATACCGCAAAAGCCGACATTGGTCTGCACATTTCAGAGGACAAAGGTTTGAGTTATCGCTATTCATTGGCTAATAAATTTTTGGATTATATTCAAGCCGAAGTGCCGCAAATCTGTACGCAATTTCCTGAATATCAACGACTTAACGAACAATACGGCGTAGCGGTTTTGATTGAAAAAACGGACACACAACTGCTCGTCAAAGCATTAAACAGGTTGCTTAATGACCGCGCTTTTTATCAACGAATTAAAGAAAATTGTCAGAAAGCAGCACCTCTTTTATGTTGGGAAAAAGAAGAAGAACGGCTGATTGACTTGTATCACAGACTTTAGTCCGTGAATCTTTTATACATTCACGGACTAAAGTCCGTGACACAATTTTAGACACAATTTTAGACACAATTTTAGACACAATTTTAGACACAATTTTAGACACAATTTTAGACACAATTTTAGACACAATTT
>JAYSRS010000105.1:0-6120 GCA_043720935.1 Saprospiraceae bacterium | reverse complement strand
CAGATTTAGGAAATTTGCAAAATTTCCTAAATCTTTTGCTTGAAAACACCGCTTTTTTACAACAAAAAGCCATTTGCGACATAAAACCGATAATTCCGTTCTATTTTAAATAATTTTCTCACGCTATAAATGCCATTTCTAGGTAAGAAAACGACGATAAAACGCATGAAATGTCGTTTTATCGTCGTTTTATTTACTGAAAAAAGTATTTTTTAACAAAAAACAACGTCGCCCCTTAAAAATTCTTTCTCGCACGCCTTTCTCGCGTAGCGAGAAACAGTGCGTAACAATTCTAAAAATATATAAAATGTACTACTCAGTATAATATTGATTTTCAATAACTTAAAACATTATAAAATGATAAAATGGGTTTTAAAACAGATACTAAACAATACGTAGCGAACGCCATAAACGAGAAAAACAGAACAAACAACCCGACGATTTTAGACAATATGAAAATTCTACATACACATACACCTTTTGCGCTTGAATGCGGCGACATTTTGCCCGAATTGGACATTGCGTACCACACCTACGGCACTATGAACGCCGATGGGTCAAATGTGATTTGGATTTGCCATGCGTTGACGGGCAGTTCGGATGCGGCTGATTGGTGGGCGGGACTGATTGGTAACGGCAAATTTTTTAATCCGTTTGAACATTTTATCGTCTGTGCAAACATGATTGGCTCGCATTATGGCTCGACATCCCCCCTCAGTATTGACCCGCGAACGGGGCGTTTTTATGGTCGAAATTTCCCCGTCATAACCATTCGAGATGTTGCAAACGCACATCATTTATTAGCACAAAGTCTTGGTATTCAACGTATTAAACTGTGCATTGGCGGCTCAATGGGCGGTCAGCAAGTCTTGGAATGGGCGATTCAAGCACCCGATTTTTTTGAGCAAATCGCTGTCATTGCTTGTGGGCCGAAGATGATGCCGTGGGGCGTTGCCTTGAACGAAACACAACGCATGGCGATTGAAGCAGACCCCTCAGTATCGGCGGAAAATGTGGACAAAATTACGGATTTGGAGACGCTAAAATCGGTCGGCGCGAAAGGCATGGAAGCCGCAAGAGCGATTGGTATGTTGAGTTACAGAAGCTACGAAGGCTACAATATTGCTCAATTAGACGATACAGACGCGATTGACACGTTTAAAGTACAGTCCTATCAACGCTATCAAGGGTATAAATTACGCAGCCGATTCAACGCGTTAAGCTATATTTCAGTCTCAAAAACAATGGATTCGCACAACGTCGGGCGCAATCGCGGCGGCTTGACACAGGCATTGGAACGAATAAAAGCTGATACGTTAATCGTTGGCATTCAATCAGATATACTTTTTCCGATTGAAGAACAGGCGGCTTTGGCAGCGTATATTCCCAAATCGCGTTTTGAAGTGATTAATTCAAAATTTGGTCACGATGGTTTTTTAATCGAATTTGACCAATTGTTGAGTTTGTTTGAACGGTTTACAGGTCGGAAAATTGGAAGTCAAATGACGTTTACGATTTGATGCTATACTAATAAATCCAAAAAATAATTCTTAAAATGATTATTTATGTCTATTTTTGTAGCAAATTAAAGAAAAATGAAAGAATTAAATTGGCAAAATTATATCACCTCAACGCAAGGGGTTGTCTGCGGAAAACCCGCTATCAAAGGCACACGTATAGCGGTTGACTTAGATTTTAGAAAAATTGTCTTTTGGCGATACGATTGACGATTTACTCGAAGCCTATCCGCACATCACACGGGAAGCGATTTTGGCGATTTTGGCGTTTGCATCTGAAAGCGTTACAAAAGAACGCCTTAAAGCACTTGAACAAATTGAGGTAATTGCTTGATATTCTGTTAAATCGTTCAGAAGAATTGTACAATAATTTTTCTGTTTTAAGAGATAATAACTTGATTATTAGAGAATAAAATACAGCATTATTATATACTAGAAAGTCTTGCAAATTAACTTTTGCAAGACTTTTTAAGTATTGTGCCTTATGTTTTTTCTTGAAACACTAACTGCATAAACGTGATTTAATACGTTTATACAAATTAACACTAAGCAACACACTTTTTAGATTCAATCACTTTAAAACATACCCTTATGCAACGTTTCTTTATTCTCTTTTTTTTAAGCTGTTTATGCTGCACAAACGACCTTTTTGCCCAAAAACTCTTGCGTCTTGAAACGGTCAAGAATCCGAAAAAATTGGTCTATTACATTGGCTCGCCAATAACGTTTCGGTTGGAAGACGACGGCGGCAAAGACAAGATTTGGTTCACCGAACGCATCGTTGACCTTGATTTAGAACGTCAATTGGTCATTTTTGATACGTGGCAAGTACCAATTCCCGATATTCAGTACGTACGACAAGGCGATGCAAACCGCCGTGTGAAAACCGTTGCACGGGTTTTGCAAACCTTCGGGGCGTCGGCGGCATTTTTCGGATTGATGGGCAAACTCGCGCCTCGGTGCGACAATTGCAACGAGGCGATAGTGGTCGGGGTGTCGTCTATGGCGGTTGGTTCGTTGATAGATTGGCTGGTGTCGGGGCGGCGTATTTTCAAAATTGGAAAGAAAAACAAGCTGCGTTTGTTGGATTTAACGCCGAAATTGGAAGTAAAACCTGTTTAATTACTGTTTTACGACCCGCACAACAGGGCTTTCCTTTCCGTCTGCTTCAATTCTAACAAAATAAACGCCCGTCGGAAAATTTAAACCGAAGGCAGTGACCCCCTCAGTATAAGGCAGGTTTTTTCGTTCCACAACTTGCCCCAAGGCATTGACGACGGTTAAAAGGGCATTTTTCACGCCACTATCCAACTTGAAATCAAGGCTGATAGACTGACTAAACGGGTTAGGGTAGGCTTTTAATTGCCATCCGTCGGCAGCGTTTTGCACGGCATTGGGCAAAGCCAAATCTACCAAACGGAAATTATCAACCGCACCTTCCACTAAATGGCCTGGGTCTGTGTCGGCAACGCGGAACGTGACGGTCATGCTATCCGTCAATGGCAAGTAATTTTTCACCTTAAAAACGGGTGATTGACGCCAAACGCTCGCCGATTGACGTACCGCTAAAATCGTTGTATCGCGCAAGCCATTGCTCAAAGTGACGGTTAACGTATCGTTTGGTGCTGAATTGCCGCCGCCGTTGTAGAACCAATAATTGAAGGTCAATTGCGGGTCAGTAAACGTCCGAATTTTCATGGGTTTAGACTTTAAAATGGTCGCGCCGCCGTCCACATCACCCGAACCCGGCCCAGCGTTGCAACTGCCATTTGCCGTAAAATAACAAAAATTATCGTTATCTGTTGGCGAATCTCCACGCGGCTGACTGATAACTGCCTCCGTGACTGCTTGGGCAGAAAGCCCACGTGTCCAAGTTCCTGCGGTAGCATTTCCTGTTACTTCCCAAGCAAAATCGCCCCAAAAATCGTCGAAATAGCCACGTTGCAAAGCCACGTTTAGGGTTGTCCCGTTGCCCGAAATGGTGCGCTTGCCTACGTATTTTGACAAAACACCCCACTCTCCCGCATAAACTTCGTAGTCGCCCTCGGGAATACTTCTTGAAAATGCGCCCTGTGCCGTTGTTTTTACCGAAAATTCCTCAAATTCACCCTTAAAAACCAATTGAACATCGGCAACCGCCGCGCCGCCCGTGAAAGCACTCACGTTGCCCGACACCGTATAATTTGAAGCAGGGCGCAAACTGACATTTTGAGTTGTGACGACACCCGCTACAAAACTGGCGGTGACAGTCTGCGGCGCATAACCTTTTTTAGAATACGTTACTGTAAAACTACCCGTCGTGACTTGTCCCGTCGCGTATTTGCCCGTCGCGTTCGACTCGGCGCGTTTATCCATATCAGTCGAGTTAATTTTTACGCGCACACCTGACAATATTTGGTTGTTTGAAGCGTCCGTAACCGTGCCTTCGATGTAAGCAGCACGTTTATACTGAGGGGTCACAACGAGCAACTCGCCAGGCGTTATATTTGAAATAATAATATTTCCCGAAGGCAAAAACGGATAAACGCCCCACGCGCCTTCAAAATCGGCCAAAGTCAAATTGTAAGAATCATATTGACCGACGTGTACCAAATTTTGAGGGCGATGAACATCCGTAACGATGACGCCTTCCGTGTACCACGACGTGACGGCATAATCATTGACGACGTGTGTGTTGTGAATAATGGCGTCTTCTTGCGAAATTGAGCGAATTTTATCCAATAATCGAGGCTGCGAAGGGTTTGATATATCATAACTGCCTAAATATGACCCACAATTTTCATCGGTCGTGAAAACGGCTTTGCGGTCGAGCGTTGGCCAACTGTTGTGGGTAAAATTGGTCGGTGTATTGGTCGTCGAGAGGGTTATTGGGTTCAGTTTATCTCTAAAATCAATGACGGAAAAGTTCCCGTTATTGATATGGCAAGCATACAACGTATCATTTTCTACGTACCCGTCATGGATGTATTTTTGGTTGTAAAAACCGACATAACGCGGATTCCACGGGTCTGTTTTGATGTCTAAAACCGTCGCACCTTGAACCGACACGCCCGTTGCCAATTGATGATTGCCGCCATACAAATAGCAAAAACCTTTGGTCGTGTCTATGTGTAGTGAATGCGTCCGCGCAACATTGTACAAACCCCTTGTCGAATCAGACTTAAAATTCTTAAACGTAATGCTTGCGGAATCGGGTAAACGGGATAAATCAACGATTTGAAGCCCTTGACCACCAGCTTCCGTCGTGATATACGCGTGATTTCGATACACTTTTATCTCGCGCCAGATGCTCTGTACAGCGGGAATGTAGCGAATAATTTTAGGCACGTCAGGGTTCGTGACATCAATAATCATTGAGCCACCGCTCGTTCCCACGAGAGCATATTCGCGGCCATTTGCGGCGTAACCACAGATATTAGACCCATCTTGTCCGCCCAAAGAGAGGCGACTCCGAAGCTGCATATTCACCGTTGGCGATTGCGCCGTGAGGTTGAGCGTGAAAAATAAGCCTAAAAGCGTTAGAATACTGAGGGGGTACTTTTTTCTTATGCGGTGCATATTTTTTTATTTATTTTATGATGAAATAGTAAGGGAGTGATGAATGGTGACAGCAACTTTCGCTTTGGCTTTTTCACGTTGCGGCGTGGCTGCAAAACCTCGGTAACATAACTCACATAAGCCCATTTTTCAATGCGGTGTAACCGCAAAACCGCTTGTTTCGCAGTTACACCGCGTAAATAAAGTGGCGAATATGTAAGTGTTACCGAGATTTGGCAGCTACGCCGCCGTGAAAAAGTAAAAACTGAAATTACTGAATTACGACGCAAATGTGAGATATTTTTTAGGTAAATGAGAATTAAGAATTGCCTATTAATTTCTTCTTACTATTCTAAAAAATCAGTGCAAATCAGTTCAGTCGTAGTACGATTGAGAATTAGTAAATTTTATCCGTTGTCAGTCGAATAAAGGCATGAAATCGAAGGAATAAGGTTTTCTTTGCTGCTTAATTTATCTAAAAAAACGAAAAAAATGACTTTATTATTCGATTTATTTCCCGCCAACGGCGAGACTTTTACCTTCGTCAAACTCTTGACACCTGCCTTTATGGCCATTTTGTTTCTACAATCGGGCTTAAATAAAGTGTTTGATTACAACGGAAACTTGGCTTACCTCAAAGATTATTTCAAAAACAGCTCCCTCAGTAGCGGTGTTGTTTTGATGATGCCCGTTATCACTATTTTGGAAGTGGCAGCAGGGTTTTTGTCCGCAATTGGCGTCATTGCCTTACTATCGGGTAGCGAAATTTGGGCATTTTGGGGACTAATTACAAGCGCAGTGTCCATTTTATGCTTGTTTTTTGGCCAACGCATGGCCAAAGATTACGGCGGGGCGAGTGGCATGACGGGCTACTTTGTCGTCAATTTGATTGGTTTGCTGTTGCTTTTATAGAAGAAATGGCGTTGCCGCAAAATTATTGACCCCCTCAGTATTTTGCTGTTTTTTTGTCATTCAAAAGGAATCGCTATCGTATAATAGTGTCGTAACGGGTTTTGTCATTCAGAAGGAATCGCTATTTTGTGTGTAAATAAACGACAAAATAGCG
>JAYSRS010000104.1:0-6126 GCA_043720935.1 Saprospiraceae bacterium | reverse complement strand
GCAAGGTGGTGGCAATCGGGATGGACAACCGCGTCGTGATGGTCAGCAAGGTGGTGGCAATCGGGATGGACAACCGCGCCGTGATGGTCAGCAAGGTGGTGGCAACCGCGATGGACAACCGCGTACCGACCAACCACGTCGTGACGGTCAGCAAGGTGGTGGCAACCGCGATGGACAACCACGCAACGACCAACCACGTCGTGACGGTCAGCAAGGCGGTGGCAACCGCGATGGACAACCACGCAACGACCAACCGCGTCGTGACGGTCAGCAAGGCGGTGGCAACCGCGACGGTCAACCACGTACCGACCAACCGCGTCGTGATGGTCAGCAAGGTGGTGGCAATCGGGACGGCCAACCGCGTCGCGATGGTCAGCAAGGTGGTGGCAATCGGGACGGCCAACCGCGTCGTGATGGTCAGCAAGGTGGTGGCCGTGACGGTCGCCGCGATGGGCAAGGCGGTGGCAATCGGGACGGTCGTCGCGACGGTCAGCCACGCAATGACCAACGCCGTGATGGCAGTGTGAGCGGTGCGCCAGTAATTCAACCACGTGTTGAATTGCCCAAAGTACCTGTCGTTGAAGCACCTGTCGTTGAGCGCGTTGATCCAGAAGCAGAATTGATTCGGGCAGAAGCACCACAATTGAAAGGTCTTAACATCAAAGGAAAGATTGATGTTAATAAGTTTATAGAAAGAGAAAAAGAAGAACGGAATCTTGAGCGCAATCGCCGCAGAGAACGTGAGCGCGACCGCCGTAATGGTGGCCCGAACATGAATTCTGCTGGCGGCACGGGCGGTCAAAATACTGAGGGGGGTAGAAACAATGGCGGCAACGCTGGTGGCAATGTCAACGAAAGCAGTGAAGCCAAGCGTCGTCGCTTACGCAAGCCTGTTGTGGGTGCAACGGGCGGTGCAGGTGCAGCGCAACAAGGTGGTCAAGGCCAAGGTCAAGGCGGTGGCAATCGTGGCGGTGGTCAAGGCCAAGGTCAACAAGGCGGCGGCAATCGTACAGGCGGTGCTCAAGGCCAAGGTCAACAAGGCGGTGGTCAAGGTGGTTATCAAGGCAATCGCACGGGTGGCGGCCAAGGCGGTCAACAAGGCGGTGGTGGCAATCGCACGGGCGGCAATGGCCAAGGTTTCCAAAGAAACGACAACCGTGGTGGTGGCTATCAAGGCAATCGCCCTAACAACAATGGCCCACAAGTGCCGCAGTCCAATGAGGTAACACAAGCGCAAATCGAAGCCAAAATCAAGGAAACGATGGCGCGCCTTAATATTGGCGGCAAAAACAAAGGTCAAAAAGTCCGTCGGGACAAGCGCGAAAAATTCCGTGAAAAAGAAGAAATGCGCCAACAAGCCGAAGACGGCGGCAAACTCCAAGTAGCAGAGTTCATTTCGGTGTCCGATTTGGCGAATTTGATGGACGTTGGGGCAACCGACGTTATCAAAACGTGTATGGGCATGGGCTACTTCGTGAACTTGAATCAGCGTCTCGATGCCGAATTGATTGAAGTTATTGCGGGTGAATTTGGTCACGAAGTCGAATTCGTTTCGGCGGAGGAGCAAGTTGCAGTCGTTGAGGAAGAACCAGATGCACCAGAAGACCTCGTTTTCCGTTCGCCAGTCGTGACGATTATGGGTCACGTTGACCACGGTAAAACATCGTTGCTCGACAATGTCCGTAAAGCGGATGTTGCCACAGGCGAAGCGGGTGGTATCACGCAGCACATTGGGGCTTACGAAGTGAAATTGGCAGACGGCAAGAAAATCACTTTCCTCGATACACCAGGTCACGAAGCCTTTACGGCGATGCGGGCAAGGGGTGCGAAGGTGACGGACGTTGCGGTGATTATCATCTCGGCGGACGACAGCATCATGCCACAAACGCGGGAGGCGATTAGCCACGCGCAAGCGGCAAACGTGCCAATCATTTTTGCGATTAATAAAATTGACAAAGCGGGTGCTGACCCAGAACGCATTAAAGGCGAGTTGGCTCAAATGAATTTGCTCGTCGAATCGTGGGGGGGTAAGTACCAATCGCAAGATATTTCGGCGAAAAAAGGCGACGGTGTTCCTGAATTACTAGAAAAAATATTGTTAGAAGCTGAATTGCTTGATTTGAAAGCCAATCCGAAGAAACGCGCAAGCGGTACGGTCATTGAGGCTTCGCTCGACAAAGGACGCGGTTACGTAACCAAAATGTTGGTTCAAGCGGGTACTTTGAAAATCGGCGACGCGCTCGTAGCGGGTGAAACGGCGGGTAAAGTCAAGGCAATGTTCAACGAACGCGGCCAAAAAGTCTTGAAAGCAGGGCCTTCAACGCCCGTTTTGGTCTTAGGTTTGAGCGGTGCACCGCAAGCGGGTGAGATTTTCAAAGTCATGGAAAAAGAATCCGATGCTAAGGAAATTGCTAACAAACGCTCGCAAATCGTTCGTGAACAGTCGGCCCGTTCGACAAAACGTATCAGTTTGGACGAAATCGGTCGCCGTTTGGCACTCGGTACGTTCAAGGAGTTGAACTTGATTATCAAGGGTGACGTGGATGGTTCGGTCGAGGCTTTGGCGGATTCGTTGTTGAAACAATCGCAAGAAACGGTGGCGGTACGCGTCATCCACAAGGCAGTTGGTGCGATTACCGAATCAGACATCTTGTTGGCATCGGCTTCCGACGCCATTATCGTTGGTTTCCAAGTCCGTCCTTCTCCAAATGCCAAGAAATTGGCGGAGCGCGAAGGCGTCGAAATCAAGACATATTCCATCATTTACGAAGCTATCAACGAAATTCGCTCGGCAATCGAGGGTATGTTGGAGCCGACGAAAGAGGAAAAAGTCACGTCAACCATCGAAGTCCGCGAAGTCTTTAAAATTACGAAGGTCGGTACAGTTGCAGGTTGCTACGTTCAAGAAGGCAAGGCAGACCGCAAAAATCACCTCCGCGTTATCCGCGATGGTATTGTTATCTTCCCCGTCAAGGAAAACGCTTTGGGTAGTTTGGCCTCGCTCAAACGCTTTAAAGACGACGTTAAGGAAGTCAAATTCGGTTTTGAATGCGGCTTGATGATTGACAATTTCAATGATATTGAAGTAGGTGACTTTATCGAAACCTACGAAATTATTGAAGTCAAGCAGAAATTGGCGAAACTGTAAACGATTTCAAATTTTAGACTTCAAGCGGCTATGTCCTTGAAATTTGAAATTTATTGGAACAATAAACGAAAATCCCGCTTACCGCAAGGTGAGTGGGATTTTTACTTTGGAGAGGTCCCTTCAGTACTGGGCCGTCTGAACTTGATTTTACCCTTAAAACTCACCTTTCACAGTTGATTTGAAGCGAAAAAGGGCCATCAAACGATATAAAACAATGAAAATTAACGCTTTAATCATAGACGACGAGCCAATTGCCCGTGCAGGAATGGAAGAATACGCCGCCGATGTCTCGTTTTTGAACATCGTTGGCACGTGTGATAGTCAGATATTTTGATGGGCAAACACCGCATTCCGATTAGTCGGCAGGATAAAGACAGCGTTTTGGAAGTGATTTTGAAAGATAAATTACTGAAACGATGAAATTTTTGCGGAGATAACATTTATGAAATCTTTAAGATTTCGTAAATGTTGCAACTTATGACGTTAATTTTTGATACATAATATACGCATTTACAAAGCCTAAATGCGCATGATGAAATGCTTCGGGAATCTCGCCAATGATTTTAAAGCCCAAACGTTGCCACAATCGGACGGCTACTTCGTTGGTTTTGACAACCAAATTGAACTGAATTGCTCGAAAACCAAGGCGTTTGGCTTCGACTTGCGAAAAAGCACCCATTTGAGCAGCAATGCCTTGCCCACGATGCGCGGCACTCGTTGTATAGCCCGCGTTTGCAATGTGTGCGCCTCGGCCTGGCTGATTTTCTTTCAAATAAAATGAGCCAACAACCACGTCGTCGAGCAAAGCCGTGTAAGTCACGCGGTCGCTGCCAAACCAATAGGCTTGCATTTGCGTGCGCGACCACGCATCAGGATAGGCGAACGTGTCGCCACCCGCGTTTGTGGCTTGAAGAATGTCGCCGATTGCTGCGTAATCCAATGGCTCGGAAGGTCTGATTTTTATAGACATTTAAGAAAAAGGAATTTGATAGACCAAAATAAGCCGAATTAGTAACGTGAAATAAATAAAAGCGCAATTTGATACGCACTGTTTTTCGCTGCGCGAAAAAGGCGTGCGTGGAAGAAAATCTATCGGAGCTTTTTCTTGACGCAGTTTTGGATAAATTAGAGCCTTTCAGAGATATGGTCTTTCGAGGTGTACAGGAGGGGTCTTGTGACGTTGCGAAATACCAGAAAGCATTTGACAATAAAACAATTGTAACGGAATATACTTTCACTTCGGCTTCTATAACCATGGGTGTAGCACAAGGATTTGGCCGCATCTTCTGCTTATCAGAAAAAAGAGGAACGGCTTGAATTTTTACTCGCTTTTCTAAGAGATTATTATGAAGAACGCGATTGGGAATCGGATGAATCGGATGAATCGGATGAAGAAGAAGGTGAGTTTTTTGATTTTTACGCAAAAATTAAGTTGCAACAAGAAATTTTGCAGATACTGAGCGGTAAAGTTAAACTCAAAGACATCGAAGAAGCGAGTAAAACTTTTGCTTTGAAAACAAAATATCCTATTGGTAGGTTGTAAAGACCCCCTCAGTATTTTGCTCATTTATGGCCTACAATCGCTCATTTTGGTTAGAAATTACAATTTCAAATCTAATTTTTTAGCAAATTTTTCCGCTTTTATCGCCAATTCCATCGCCAAAAAACAATGGGCTTGCGTCATCGCCGTTTCGGTTCGGTTCACAATGTCGTTCACAAATTGTTCGCCGAAAGGCAACACCACGTCGTCGCAATCAATGTAAGAAACCTCTTTGTTGTTGGCCAAATACAGGTTATTTCCCTTGTCGCGGTGCGTAATATCCACGTATTTTCGCAGCTCAATGTACCCCTCAGTACCCAAGATAGTTAGCCGTCCGTCGCCAAAAACTTTCAGCGCGTTGGGCGTAAACCAATCTACGCGCACGTAGCCCGTGCCGCCGTTGCCTTTGAGTACCATGTCGCCAAAATCCTCAAAATCGGGGTATTCGGGATGATGCACATTACCCGTTTGCGACGATACAATTTCGGCTTGGGTTGAGCCTGTAAAAAACAAAAATTGGTCAACTTGATGCGAACCAATGTCCGTCAAGATGCCGCCAAACTGTTTTTTATCAAAAAACCAAGCGGGGCGGTTCGTCAAACCAATTTTATGCGGCCCCAAACCAATCGTTTGAATCACTTTTCCAATCGCTCCTTGTTTGACCAATTCGCCTGCTTTTACGGTGGCTTTGTTTTCAAAATGCTCGGAGTACAGAATCGAAAAAATCTGTTTCGTCTCTTTTTGCACTTTTCGGGCTTCGGCCAATTGCGCCAACGTCGTAATACCAGGCTTATCCGACAAAAAATCTTTACCGTGTTTCATCGCCCGTACACCCAGAGGCGCCCGTTCACGCGCAATGCCCGACGACAAAATCAAGTGAATAGATTTGTCTTCCAAAATCTCGGCTTCGCTTTTAGCAACCTTCACATTTGGATATTTTTTAGTGAAATTGGCCAACAAATCGGCTTCTTTTGCAAAAACGGACACCAATTCGCCGCCGCCTCGCGCAACAGCGTCCACCATTCCGTAAATGTGGCCGTGATTGATGCCAATGGCCGAAAAACGAATTTTCGGTGCTATGTTTTTATGAATGTACGGCATCGGGGACGCCGCCGTTTTTGCCGAAAGGTCTTGAATAATGCTTGAAGAAAGCACCATACTCGCCGCACCAGACAGGCTGTTTTTTAAAAAATCTCTACGATTTTTAGATGAATTGTCCATAAGTTAGATTTTAGATTTCAGATTTAGTGGCCCACTGATTGGACTGACACGACTGGTTTACACTGATTTTTTTGTGATTTAGACGGAAACTAAAAATTAGTAAAATTAGTAAGGAACGTTAAGTTGTAGTTATTAAAATGCTCCTAATCTGTTGATACTCAACTTTATATGTTGAGTATTTTCTGCAAAAGGTCATCCATTTGTTTTTCTTTAACGA
>JAYSRS010000103.1:0-2198 GCA_043720935.1 Saprospiraceae bacterium | reverse complement strand
ATAAAAAAACACGCTCGCCCCTAAAAACCACTTTGGGGCGTCTTTCGAGCGCAGCGAGAAACAGCCCGTTTCATATCTAAGTTAGCGTGCCTGAGTAGAACTAAGAAACATGGATATTTTTAGACGTGAACAACTTGTTTTCATCGTCAATAATGATGCACGCTATCTGTTTCATTTGGTTAATCAAACCCAAACCGACCCTAACGCCTAGTACCATAACAGGCGTTGCCATCGCATCCGCAATTTCGGCATTTGGCGAAATAATCGTGACGCATACCTTGTTCTTTGAGGAAAACAGTTTGATTTTCGGCATCTAAAATCACGTTTTTATAATTAATCAAACGGATAGATTGCTGCGCTACTGAGGGGTCGGGCAAGGCCGTCATTGGGGTATCAAAATTCCAAAAACGCTTGTCAATTGAGCCATAAGTGAGGTCAAATGCGCCTTGCGTAAGTGCCAAAATGCGTAATGACCTATTGACTAAATCATAGACTTCTTTATCTACTTTGACCGCCGCAATCCCCGCCTGTGCATTGATTTGATTCGTTTGACTGTCCTCTCGGAAGGTTGTCAACAAGGCTTCAATCCGACTAATTTCAGTGATTGCTGCCTCAATACAAGTCTGCGCCCACGCTTCATTATCAGCTGGTGCGCCCAGTGACATCACTTGTACCGATTGCCACAGCGACCGTTCACATGACCCTAATGGCGGCTTGACGCTTTCTGGTGCACCCGTTAATTTTATTGCGGGTACAGCCTATCTACTCACGTTAACGCTCAAAGATGCCACAGCCATAGCAGGTGGATTTCAAATCGTTGCGACGAATGATGCCGTGGGTAACAGGGTAAAATTTTCGACAAAAGACTTGTATGTGGGCCGTTATTTCATTCGGTCGGTTGGTAGTTTGATACCAAAAACGGATAGTTTTGTCGTATTCTAAGCATCTACTCCGCAAGAACTTTCATGTCTAAATAGCACATTTTTTACAAATTTTTATACATTTTTTGACAATAACATTAATGCGAGCCTCTTCTTTTTAAGACCGACAGCTCTAATCAGTGTCTCATAATGTAGTTTTGTAAAAAGAAAAGTATCGAGTATATGAATAGTCTATATTGCATTTTTCCAAAAAAAATGTCAGCATCTCGCTTTGAGATGCCGACATTTTTTTTGCGAGATTTTTTACGCATTTAAAATCAAGCCTTACGCCTCGTCTGTTTTACAGGAAAAACAATGTCTTCGTAAATATCAGCCATTGAAATAGAAACGCCGAGCGAACGTAGCGGAACTAGATTATTTATATCCGTTTCTGTTTTAATGCGCCACAAATCAGGCTCTTCTCTAAAACGCGTTTCGACCGAATGTTTATCCGCACTGATTAAAACATATTCTTGAAAACTCGGCAGTAATTTGTATAAGTCAAATTTCCCTAAACGGTCATACGCCTGTGTACTTGGTGATAAAACCTCAACTATAAGTAATGGATTTACAATCACATCGCGCCGATTTTGCCAAAATATGGGCTCTTGAAAAATAATAAAAGTATCAGCGTAAACAGCAGTATTAATTGAATCGGTGTAAATTTTTAAATCACTCGTAAATATTCTAAATTTTTCAAGCAAAGGGCGTGTGCCAACTTTTAAAGCCGTCATTGTACTTACGACGATTTCGATATCAGTTGCATTTTTACCTCCTCTTTTGATGATTTTACCATTATAAAATTCATGTTTTTCAACAGCCTTTTCTTCCCGACGGAGATACTCCTCGAAAGTATATAATTTCGGTTCACGAAACCCTGTCAGTGTTTTTACTAAAAATCCCATCTTTTATTTTTTTACAAAGGAAAGCATTTTAAAGGAATTAAAAACTAAAATCCAAGAATTATTGAGCAAAAACTCGTTAAAATGTGGTAAAATCATCAAAATACTGAGGGGGGTACTTTTCGGATATTGTACCTCAAATAGCATACATTATTTAAACAAGCTGTCATAATTACCCTCACCGCTTGCCTGTTTGTCAGCTTGCGGCAAGTTTTTAAGTTGCATTGTTTCTTGCGTTTTGCTGCTGCTATCGAGGAACATGAGCGAGCTTTTTTTCTCCCAATCTTCCAACATTTTCATGCCTTCGTCTTCAAAAACACCGTTTTGAAGGTCAATTGAGTTCATAATGCCCGACGACATTTCCATAAAACGCTCC
>JAYSRS010000102.1:0-2202 GCA_043720935.1 Saprospiraceae bacterium | reverse complement strand
AACTGAATCGGCTCGAAATAAAATGCGGAACGAACAATAAAGAAAGTCAACGTATCCCTGAGCGTTTGGGCTTCACGCACGAGGGCGTTATGCAGCAAGCGGAGTTACTGAACGGTGAATTTATTGATTTGAATTCATATGCGTTGTTGGAAAAAACAAGGCGGCAGCAGTAGGGCGATTTTAAAATCGCGTTACTTTATCACCCCTCAGTATTTGCCATAAAAAAAGCGTTTCAAACTGTTCAATCAACAGTTTAAAACGCTTTTTTTATGCAAAATACTGAGGGGACTTCAATTTCAGATTTCAGATTTCAGACTTTTAAAAGCGTCCTTGAAATCCAAAATTCCACATCTGAAATCCGAAATCCTTACGCCATTTGTCCCTTAAATTTCTTATATTCCGACGCCACATAGCGCAACAATTCTTCCAAAGAATCGTGGCGATTGAACAGCGTTTCGTAGCGGTGCAAACCTCGGCGCGCCACAACGTGTTCGTTAATATCGTCGTCCGAAATCTCTTTTTTCTCGCGGCAATAAATGATAAGCCGCTCAATGACATTACGCAATTGACGAATATTACCTGTCCAATCAATGTTTTTCAAGGCAATTAAAGCGTCAATATTGAATGTTTTTGGCGCAATACCGTATTCATCACAAATAACTTTCATAAAATGCTCAATCAACAACGGAATGTCCTCTTTGCGGTCGTTGAGTGCAGGAACGTAAATATCGACAACTTCCAAGCGATTGTACAAGTCTTCGCGAAACAAACCTTTGTTGATTTCTTCGCGGAGATTTTTATTTGTCGCCGCAATCACGCGCACATCCACCGCAATATCTTTGGTATCACCGACCCGCGTCACCTTGTTTTCTTGCAATGCCCGAAGAATTTTAGCCTGTGCTTGAAGGCTCATATCACCTACTTCATCGAGCAACAAAGTGCCACCGTGGGCTTGTTCAAACTTGCCCACCATGTCTTGAACAGCACCCGTATAAGCCCCTTTTTTCGCACCAAACAAGATACTTTCAATCAATTCTGAAGGAATCGCCGCGCAATTAACCTCCACAAAAGGGGCATCACGGCGTGCGCTTTTCTCATGAATCCAACGCGCTACCAACTCCTTTCCCGTACCGTTAGGGCCTAGAATTAAGACCCGTGCATCCACAGGCGCGGCCATATCAATTTTGGCTTTCACTTTCTGAATCAACTCTGACTGACCAATAATTTCTTGAACTTTCGATTGTTGTGCTTTGCGGCGCAACACTTTTGTTTCCGTAATCAACGACGACCGATTGAGGGCGTTGCGAATCGTAATCAAAACGCGGTTCAAATCCAACGGTTTTTGCAAATAATCGAACGCACCTCGACGCACTGAATCAACGGCAGTCGCAATGTCGCCGTGACCCGAAATCATAATAATCGAAGAATCGGGACTGACTTCAAGAATTTTGCCAATCGCCTCCAAACCATCCATGCGCGGCATGCGGATGTCGAGGAAAATCACATCATACTTTTTTTTCTTGGCTTGTTCAATGCCATCAACGCCATCAACGGCTTCATCTACTTCGTAAGGTTCGTTGTCAAGAACCGATTTCAAGGCGCGACGAATGGGCTGCTCGTCGTCAACAATCAAAATGCGTGCAATAATAGGTGCATTTTTCTTCATGTGAATAGTGGATTTTTAATACGTTTTAGCTTCGATTTCTCAGAATTTGTGTCTAATATTCGTTAAATGGGCGCAAAATTTGTTGCAAAATTTGTTGCAAAATTCGAGGCGATTCTAATTTTAATACATAGTTACTTTGTCGTGTTCCTAATTTTTAGGACATTAGATGAATGAGATTTTGAGATGCATTAATCCCTGTTTTACAAAGAATTATCTATCCCTTAACCGCAATAATCTAAATTTGAGGTACAAAGATATTATAAAATTTTCAATATTAAAAATTTAATAAATTTATTTGATAAAAAAATCAATATGTCATTCAATTTCGGATGTCAGATGTCGAATTTGAGTACAACAATATCATTTACTGATGTTACGCAGGCGGCTAAAATGGCACACTGATTTGACTAATACGACCGATTTAAAAGGATTTCTTTTTTAATTTGTAGTTATTAAAAAGGTCACAACCCTTTGATTTTCAAAGTATTGTGACCCACCATCATTGCAAAAGATTATGTTTGCGTTTGTAAATAATT
>JAYSRS010000101.1:0-2209 GCA_043720935.1 Saprospiraceae bacterium | reverse complement strand
CCCATCTATTCTCTTATTTTATTGTCTTGTTAACCATAAAAGTAAAGAGAATAGGGGGAATATTTTTTTTTAACTTAACAAGCCAGTTTAAAACCTCGACGACGTTTTTAAAAAGCCGTTTATACTGAGGGGTATAAAAATCATAGTGCAAAGGAACGACTATTGATTTTAATGGATAAAACCTTTATACCATCGGGGCAATCCATTCGACAAATCGGGCAAAAGGGAACAAAGGCACATAAAAAAAGCCCATTACCTTCGTCAGCAATGGGCTTAATAACAAATTATTTATTCACTTTTAAAATTATTTCTTTGTGTATTGTTGTCCACGGGTTAGGAAATTAAAAATTAAAAATTAAAAATTTGCAAGCGACTGACAATCAATCAATTGCAAACTGCAATTTGTTACTTTATAATTTTTCTATTCCTTACACGGATTAACACGGATTATTACTTACAAAATCTGTGAAAATCTGTGAAAATCTGTGGAATCCGTGGATAAATGCCTTAATGCGCTGTTTCCGAAGCTGGCCCATTTGGCAAATACAGATTTCCTTGACCAATGCCGCGAGAAATCACAATTTTCTGAATCTCTGACGTCCCTTCATAAATTTGCGTGATTTTCGCATCGCGCATCAATCTTTCCACATGATATTCCCGAACGTAGCCGTAACCACCATGAATTTGAACCGCCTCAACCGTGTGTTTCATCGCCACATCCGAAGCAAATAATTTAGCCATAGCCGCCGCCGCTTCAAATTCTCGATGTTGGTCTTTCAACCACGCCGCCCGATAAACCATGAGTTTTGCTGCTTCAATATCCGTTGCCATTTCGGCCAATTTGAACGCAATTGCTTGGTGCTGAATAATCGGTTTGCCAAAAGTCACGCGTTCCTTCGCGTAAGCCGTGCTTAGTTCATACGCACCGCCTGCAATGCCCAACGCTTGAGCCGCAATGCCTATGCGTCCGCCCGACAACACCTTCATCGCAAACTTAAAACCGAACCCCTCAGTACCTAAGCGGTTTTCCTTCGGCACGACGACATCGTTGTACATAATCGTGTGCGTATCGGAGGCGCGAATGCCCAATTTGTCTTCTTTTGCGCCAATAACAACGCCTTCCCAGTCCGTTTCGACAATCAAACAGTTGATACCCCGATGTCCCGCTTCTTTATTCGTTTGAGCCATAACAAGATGAACACGCGACGTACCACCACTTGTAATCCAGTTTTTAGTACCATTCAAAACGTAATGATCGCCCATATCAACAGCAGTTGTGCGTTGACTTGTCGCATCGCTTCCCGCTTCGGGTTCAGACAAACAAAACGAACCAACCCACTCGCCCGAGGTCAATTTAGGCAAATATTTGCGTTTTTGTTCTTCCGTTCCATACGCTTCAAGTCCCCAACAAACCAACGAATTGTTGACCGACATAATGACCGAACACGACGCATCCACTTTAGATATTTCTTCCATCGCTAATACATAACTCAATGTGTCCATGCCGCCGCCGCCATATTCGGGCGATACCATCATGCCCAAAAAGCCCAATTCGCCCATCATTTTGACTTGCTCTTTTGGGTATTTCATGTGCTTATCGCGCTCAATAACGCCTGATTTTAGCTCGTTTTGAGCAAATTGACGCGCCGCTTCCTGCACGGCAAGGTGTTCTTCTGACAGTTCAAAAACCATAATTTTAGTTTATATTTGGATGATTAAATTGTATTACGGACTTCAGTCCGTGGCCTTTTTCAAAAATTTAGCGAATTTACGCTAAATCTCTAAATCAACAATTAAAGTTGAAAATAAAAAATTCGTTTTTTATTTTCAAAGGTTTTATTTTTGCTCAAAATTAGAAGAAATGGATAAGAAAAACCCATATATCAAAGTGGAAAATGCGCGTCTTTGGCAAGACTTGCAAATGGTGCGTATATCCAGAAAAGGCAGTACCGATGATTTTAATCGTTATCCCGAAGATTACGCGCTTAAAATTGAAACGATTTTAGAGTTGCAAGACCTTTTTAAAGATGAGCCAAGTGCGGAAGAACTTTGTGCGATGCTTACCAAATAACTCTTGGCGGGTTTGAAACCCTCCAAGAGTTGTAATTAATTAACTGATGTTACGCAAGCCCGATAGAGTCGAGCGTTGATTAGTTATATCCTAAATGCGGCGTAGCTGCAAAATCTCGGTAATGCTCAAGCAACAACG
>JAYSRS010000100.1:0-2220 GCA_043720935.1 Saprospiraceae bacterium | reverse complement strand
CTTTATGTCGCAAAATACTGAGGGGGTATCAGATTTAGGAAATTTTGCAAATTTCCTAAATCTTTTGCCACAAAAATGCCTTTTTTTACTCAAAAATTAATTTGCGACATAAAACCGATAATTCCGTTTTCTTTTTAGGGGCAATAGCCTCATAAGTTGTAGCAGACTGACTAGACTGACGCGACTGATTTTCTCTGATTTTTTGTCATTTACAAGAAAACTAAAAAAAATAGAGAAAATCAGCCGTGTCACTTCAATTAGCGTCCCGTTTATGGTTTAAAACCCTCTTGATTTTACGGGCGTCCGTGACAGGATTTAATCTTAAATTTTACCAAACTACCCAATTAACCCTATTCTTCAAATTTTATTTTTTAAAATATTAAACAAATTAAATTTAATTAGTTTTGTAAGTAATTGATTATCAAAACTTAAAAATTATATAAAAATTATTATTTAATAGTTGATTTTTTATGGGTATTTCGCGGTCTAGCGAATGCCTATACCTTTGTGTCATCAATTCGGAATTAGGCAAGCAGCGTAACCGAAACGAATCGAACAATTTTTAATTAAATTTTTTTCTAACTATTTAAAATAACATAAATTATGAGAACTTCAATCATCAATCTCCACGGCGTAACACCAATGACAGTACAACAAGCAAGCGAATTGAGAGGCGGCGGCGGTTGCCGTAGAAGAAGAACGAGCAACCAACAAGGCTGCTCATACACGCCTCCACCACCAAGCACGGGTTGCGGTACACCGACACCAATTTCGGGTTCAGCCAACGTACAAGCAGGGGCATAATCGGACAACAACACTAGGACAAACAAAAATATAAAGTTTATAATGGGACTAGCATCGAAGGATGTTTAGTCCCTTTCTTTTAGGTTCTCTGACAAAAAACGCGACGCCGCTAAAACTGTCAAAGATTAATTACCCAATTCCAACTGATTTTTTACCAAATTGTAATACGACCCCCTCAGTAAAGTGAGCCATTGATGCGTCCCTTGCTCGATGATTTCACCTCTGTCTAACACAATAATCTCGTCCGCATTTTTGACCGTTGACAAGCGATGCGCGACGACAACGACGGTTTTTCCTTTCAAAAATTCGTTGAGATTTTCCATGATAATCAACTCATTAGAGGCATCAAGAGCATTTGTGGCTTCATCAAAAAAGATGTATTCTGGATTTTTATAGACCGCTCGCGCAATCAACAACCGCTGTTTTTGACCTTGCGACAAACCTACGCCATCGCCGCCAATTTTAGTGTTATAACCTAACGGCAAACCTTCTACGTATTGCTGAATATTGGCCACTTTTACGGCTTGCAACAAGCGTTTTTTATCAATTTGTTCGTCGCCCAAAGCAATATTTTTAGCAATAGTGTCCGAAAAAATATAGCCTTCTTGCATCACAACGCCGCATTTATCCCGCCAAACGCGGTGTTCAATGTTGTCCAACGAAATATCGCCGAGGCGAACACCCCCCTCAGTAGCTTGATAAAAATTGAGCAATAATTTCAAAATTGTCGTCTTTCCAGAGCCACTTGCGCCGACAATTGCTATCGTTTTGCCGCGTGGAATCGTCAAATTCACGTTTTTCAAAACCATCGGTGAATACTGACCGCCGTATTGAAAACTCACATTTTTCATCGTCAAATCGCGGCCTTCGGGCAACACCGTCAAACGGGCTTGCACACCGTCTTCGTCTTCTTTTGCGTGAATTTCGTTCAATCTTTCAAGCGAAATTTTGGCATCTTGGGCCATCTGAATAAAATGTACCAACTGTTCAAGCGGCGCGTTGAGTTGCCCGATAATGTATTCAATCGCCATCATCGAACCGATAGACAATTGTCCTTCAACGACCGCTTTTGCCGCCACAAACGTTATCAAAATGTTTTTAAATTCATTGAAAAAAAACGCGCCCGCCCGTTGATATTGCTCCAAAGCCAAGTAAGAAATCGACACGCGGTAGAGTTTTGCTTGAATCCGCTCCCATTCCCAACGTTTTTGTTTTTCGGCATTGTGCAATTTTATTTCTTGCATCCCGTAAATCAACTGAATCAACGAGCTTTGATTTTCGCTCATTTGGTCGAATCGTTTGTAGTCCAATTCTTTCCGTTTTTTCAAGAAAAGCGTAATCCAACTGATGTAAAATAGTGTAAAAATGGCATAAATCACGAAAATTGTCGTGTTAAAAAACGCCAAAACAACACCG
>JAYSRS010000099.1:0-6202 GCA_043720935.1 Saprospiraceae bacterium | reverse complement strand
AATCTACGATTTTCTTTCAAAAAGCAAGCTGCCTCCGATAGATTTTCTCCGCGCACGCCTTTTTCGCGCAGCGAAAAACAGTGCGTATTTTAAATTTGTACAGTAATAATCATTTCATCATACGTCAAGACTGTTTCAAAGCCTTTTTTGATAAAATATTGCTTGGTTTCTACTGCATTTCTATCACTTGTGGCCAAAACAAAATCACCACCCCACGCACCTAATGACTTGATTTCACCCCAAAAATCAGCAAAATACAACGCTTTCGCCCTTGGCAATTCAATAAGCGAGGCAATTAAATTTTCATGCTGAACAATCAATTTGTCAAACGTTTTTAAGTCCGAAGCGGTCAAAAAGGCGGTTGTCAAATCAGAAATTTCTTTCAAATAGCCCCCCTCGGTTGCTTTGCTTCGTTCCTCGCAACGCCTTGCAATGACATTTTGGTCGTTTTGAACTATTTTACGCGTTTTGTAGCGTTCAATTCCTTCCCGCGAGTTTTGTTTTTTTCCTAAGTAAACAAAATACAGATTTTCTTTGAAAATAGGTGAAAAAGCGGCATTTTCGACAGAAACAGCTCCGTTTTCTGTTTGAAAAAGAAGCGGTGCATCGGCAGTTGCGCAAGCAATATCGTAGCCAGAACCACCAAAAGTAGCCGCTAACAAGGCGTAAGGATTAACTTTGAATACCCTTGCGATATTGGCAATCAAGGTAGAGCTCGTGCCTAAACCCCAATTTCTTGGAAAAGTTAAGTGCGTTTCGGCATGAAAAGGCGTCAAATACTGAGGGGGTGTAAATCCGCGATTTTTAGCGACTGTATTGTCATATTTCAAGTGTAAGGCGGCAGCAAAAATATTTTCTAATAGCGTTGCTACGCCGTCGTCAGTTGCCGTTTTACGTTTAAAAGTATCAAAATCGAAGGTTGCTGAAAACCAGATTTTGCCATCGGCATCATAGCTTGTCCAATTACAATCTGTTGATTCAGAAGGTGTTATATCCAACGATTGGCCAAATTTTGTTGGTAAAGCCAAAGCCGTTGCCCCGTCGAGAACGGCGTATTCGGCAGTGAGGAGGAGTTTTCCGTTTGCGAAAAATGTCATATCTTTATTGTTAATTGTAGCACGGACTTCAGTCTGTGGCTTAATGCAAAATGCACGGCCTTAAGGCCGTGCTACCATTAAAAAAGGTGTAAAAGTCAAACGACTTTCACACCTTTTTGTATCAAAACGGTTAAATAGTTATGATTTTTTAGTCAAGCGTTGTGTCGCCAAGACTTTATTGTTTTTTCCAACGATTTGAATCAAATACAAGCCGTTTGGCAAATCGCCAATTTCGTAGCGGTCAGTTTTGCTGACCTCAAATGTTCGCACTTTACGGCCTAACATATTGGAAACAAAGACGTTAGCCACCAAATCATCGTCGCTCAATTTTATATAATCAGTGGCAGGATTTGGATAAATTGAAATCTGCGGACTACTTTTTCCCGTCTGTGCAGAAGCTGTAAAAGCTAATATGCCGAAAAAAAGAATAAGTATATTTTTTTTCATAGAAAATAATAAGTTAAAATGGTTGTAAAAATGATTCACGGGAGATTGAAAACATGCCGCAAGTTAAACCCAAAATCAATACCGTGCAAGTACTGAGTGCGTAGTTTAGCATTTTTTTAACAAAAAAGTTGTTCGACCACACAATAAATTTATAAACATAGATACGCAGCAATCTTAAAAACGGTTGTACAGAATGCTTGTTTTTTATTTTTTTATTTTAAATGGCCTTTCTCCGCCTTGGTTTTACGTTCTTTGCGGCGAAAATAGTCCGTGAATGCCTAAACAATTTACAGAAGTTTTAGTATTTATTTTAACAAAACAATCACGGACTAAAGTCCGTGATACCGATAAAAAATGACAAAGCAAATTATTTTGACACCGAATGCCCCTGCACCGATTGGGCCGTACAGTCAAGCTGTAAAAGTCGGTAACACGTTATATGTAAGTGGTCAAATTGCTATCAATCCCGCTACGGGCGAGATGAATGTGGCTGATATTCCGACTGAAACCAAGCAAGTCATGGAAAATCTGAAAGCGGTGCTGACGGCTGCCGATGCTACTTTTGGCGATGTGGTGATGACCACAATCTTTCTTTCAGATATGGCGAGTTTCGGTACTGTAAACGAAATTTATGGCAGCTATTTCACGGCTGATTTTCCCGCTCGTGCGACTGTCGCTGTGAAGACATTGCCTAAAAATGTGAACGTTGAAATTTCGGTTATCGCCGTCTTTTAAACAAAAAGAACGTCGTCGAGGTTTTAACCTCGACGACGTTGGAATCGTTAAATTTTTTATTATGAAAAGAGTGCTTTCTTGCATACAACCGACGGGCGATTTACACCTCGGTAACTATTTTGGCGCGGTACAAAACTGGGTCAATTTGCAATCGCAATACAGTTGTTTGTACGGTGTTGTTGACAATCATGCGATGACTGCCCCTTACAAAGCAGCGAATTTGCGCGACAATACTTGGAAAATGGCGTTTCAGTTGCTCGCTTGCGGCATTGAAACTAAAAATTTGTTCATACAATCGCTCGTTCCCGAACATACGGAATTGTGTTGGATTTTGAGTTGCACAACGTCTTACGGCGAGTTGCAAAAAATGACGCAATTCAAGGACAAACGTGACCAAATTGAGGCGACGAACAACCAAGCGTTTATCTCAACGGGTTTGTTTTTTTACCCCGTTTTGCAAGCGGCGGACATTTTGATTTATCGAGCCGATTACGTTCCCGTCGGCAAAGACCAAGAACAACACTTGGAATTGAGCCGAAATATCGCCGCACGCTTTAATAATCAGTTCGGAAAAGACTATTTTGTCCATCCCGAGCCGTTGTTTACAGAAATTCCTAAACTGTTGTCACCTGCCGACCCGACGAAGAAAATGTCTAAATCGCTTGGCGAAAAACATTATATCAACCTGTTTGGCGACGACAATAAAATCAGAAAACAGATAAAATCAGCCGTCACGGACGTGGGTACTGAGGGGTCTGACACGATGAGTGCAGGTGTCGAAAACCTTTTTAATTTGCTCAAAGCCTGTGGAAAAATGGATGCTTACGCCGATTTTATGAGCCAATACAACAGCGGCGTTCGGCGTTATGGCGACTTGAAAGTAGCCGTCGGCGAGGCTTTAGTAGAATTGACGCAGCCTTTTGGCGCACGTTTGAATGAACTGAACAGTAATAAAAGCATTGTTATTGAAGAAATTAAGGATTCATCGGCGGAGATTCGGAAGATTGCTCAGGAGACTTTGCGCGAAGTGAAGGACTTAGTGGGCATTTTGAACCCAAAATAAGGGAAAATACTGAGGGGGTGCTTCACTTCATTACGGTAACACTATTTAACAAAAATAATTAATGCGACAATTATCATCTAACTGGACAATGGCGTTCAGTATTTTTTTTCCAACGCTTTGGATTGCCTTTTTTGGGACGTTTCTAATGGCGATTATTTTGACCGATAAAAGTGCCGTTGGTACGTGGTCAATCAACTCCTTGCGGTTTGGTTTGACGGCTTTTGTAGGGATTTTCATTTTTATTTTTTGGAAAACGCTCTTTCGTTTGAAGCGTGTTGACGCCGATAATGAATCCGTTTATATCACGAATTTCTTTAAAGCGGTTAAATATCCGCACGGGGATATAGAAAAAATTGAAGTGGATAAAGGCTTGATTTTCACGTTCGGAACAGTTGTTTTACGTGGAAAGGGTAGATTTGGGCAGCGCGTTTTATTCCTTTGCAGCCGTCGGCGTTTGGACGTTTTTTTAGAAGAAAATCCGCAGCTTAATGACTGGTTGGTGGAAATCGAAAAGTAAAAATAGGCCCCTCAGTATTTCGATGTCGGATGTCGGATTTTATGATGTCGGCGGCACATCATCCGACATCGTAAATTCGAAATCGAAGCCCCCTCAGTATTTTCACAAAAAAGCCGTCCCGAAGCATTTCGGGACGGCTTTTTTTCATAAAATACTGAGGGGGTCATAATTTTTTCAACACCTCATTAACGGTCATTTTAAACCCTGTAATAACGGGTTCTGCGGAACAAACATCGTCGCCGACACAAACAGTCATTTGTTTACCACGATAGACGTGAATTTCGTGTTGGATTGGAAAAATTTGCCAAACAATTGGGACTTCAGCCGCCCGATAGTTTTTCATTTTTTCTACCGCTTTATTCATTTGGTCGTTAGTAGAAATGACCTCAATGACGAATTGAGGAACAACTTTATTAGCAGCGTCATTTTGCGCCAATCGAATTTGCTCATGCGTGTAATACGCAATGTCGGGACGGCGGTGCTGGCCCGAAAAGAAATTATCACCTTCGGGAATTAGACGGCCATCGGCTTTCTTTTCATACCTTAGAGTATCAAGTAAGGCCAATAAATTTTCAATAACAAAGAATTGATTTTTATCCATTGTGCGCTGCGTTTTCTCAACATAGCCGTCCACCCATTCGTATTTAAAGCCATCTTCGCGTTCGAGATAGACTTTTTTAAACGTTTCCCAAGAGATAGGGCGCGGCTGATGTTTTACCGTGATTGTTTTTTGTTCCGCTATAGCTTCTGCAACCATTTTTCTTAATTTTTTATTGTGCAAATATAACCACATTTTTTAGAAATGCAAATCCTAAATAAAAAAGGCTTTACCAAGCGCGAAATCGCTTGATGAAGCCTTTTTTATGCCAAAATACTGAGGGGTCTATTCTGTTGCTCTTATGTTGACAATGAAATTAATCAAGCGCGTATTTTCATTGCGAAGGTGCGCGTTGTCTTTTTCTAAGACCTCGATTACTTTGTCGTTGTAATGTACGTGGGCTTCGCGGTTGCCGACGGTGTTTTGGTGACTGTTATGGAAATTGAAAATTTGCTTTTCATCGAAGTTGAGAATGGTATTGGGTTCAACTTCCAAGATTTTTGCAATTTCTGCTAACCGAGCTAAATTGACCCCGCTAAAACTCATGCGCGTTTTACTGCATTGGATTTGACACCTGATTGGGGTAATGCAATTGATTACAACAAAAATGGGAGGAGTTTCTTAGAAATTCCTATTACATTTGCTGGAAATGGTACAATGTCGAAGTCGGCTTCAAGTACGGCCACTCAATTTGATCCACAAACTGGCATTCCAGTACCTACTCGCTTAATTATTTCTCAATCAGAGCAGGGTTCATTTGAAGCGCATATTATGATAATAGAATCAACGGTTCGGTTTCCAAGCGGGATTGTACCAGAATTTAATCTTTTCAAAAAGATTGATAATTTTACTGGTCGTGAGATTCTCTGTTATCTTGACGGTTCATTCTATAAAGGTTGGAGGCATGAGAAAGGTCAAATTGTTAGTTCATTATCGTTGAATGGAGATAATGCGAGACAGCAACCACTACGCGTAAGAGAGTGTTGGTACTGGGTTTTGTATGATCTTGGTACTGGCAGCATTATTCGTGTACTTGGATTAGCATGGTGTGATAACCCTTTATTTTATGATGACCAGTTCAATGGTCTCAATCCAGGAGGAGGTACTAGTAGTTGGGCATGGCCAGGCAATCCACGCCCTCATAGACCGGATCAACGTCTTGAAGATGAAGATTATTTGTGTGGCGTCAATTTCGAATATACTTCAGATAATAATGCCGCCACCGCAATTAGGCAACAAGCAGCAATCTCTGGATTAAATGCTAAATTTACGTATTATGACCAAAATGGCGTTAAAAAGGAGCTAACTGTCCAAATGCCTACTTTATACTTTGCCATGAACTATCACGATGAGACTGGCGCACTTCTTTATACACACCAGCAAGCTGCCAATTACACAGCAGCAATGATAAATGGTGCAGAAAATTTCATGCGTGATCATTTTCAAATGAGTGGAGAAAGAGATTCTGATGTACTTGCTCAATTTTGGTATGACGAAATTTCTAATCGTTTTGGTAACAATAATCCAGAGGCTGTTGGCATAATGAGTTTGAATGCTTTCATGCCAACTCTACCTATAATTAAACCTTACAATCCATGTTAAAATTAATCTTGTTGTCTTGTTTGCTGATTACGAACATGAACATCGTTAAGGAACGTTAAGTAAATAAAAGCGTATTTTACTGGCTCTTTCTCGCTGCGCTCGAAAATCGCCATCTGAAGGATTTTTTAGGAGGCAGCTTGTTT
>JAYSRS010000098.1:0-2224 GCA_043720935.1 Saprospiraceae bacterium | reverse complement strand
AAGAAAATCTACGATTTTCTTTCAAAAAACAAGCTGCCTCCGATAGATTTTCTCCACGCACGCCTTTTTCGCGCAGCGAAAAACAGTGCGTATCAAATCGCGCTTTTATTTATTTCACATTTCTAAGACGCATTAACGTCATTTAAGCAACGCTTTTTCACGAAAAAACAACTGTAAAATGTACGATTACATCATTATTGGCGCGGGTTCGGCGGGTTGCGTTTTAGCAAATCGCCTTTCCGAAGACCCCTCAGTATCTGTTCTCCTCGTCGAAGCAGGCGGCAAAGATACGAAAATGGAAATCCATATCCCTGCCGCGTATGGGCAACTCAGCTATTCAAACGTGGATTGGGGCTATTTTACCGAGCCACAAACGCACGTTGATGGCCGCCGACTGTATCAGCCGCGTGGCAAAACCCTAGGCGGTAGCAGTTCCACAAACGCAATGGCTTACGTGCGGGGGCATCGAGACGATTACAATATATGGGCTAAAATGGGCGCAACGGGCTGGAATTATGACGCTATTTTACCGTATTTCAAAAAATCGGAGCATAATGAACAGTTCAACGACGCTTTTCACGGGCAAGGCGGCTTGCTCAATGTGACTGAAGCAACGCGTTACCGCACCGAATTAGCGGATGCGTTTATTAAGGCTTGCGTTGAAAAAGGCATTCCGCAAACACCTGACTACAACGGGTCGCAGCAAGAAGGCGTTGGTCATTTTCAGTTTACGATAAAAGACGGCAAGCGGCATTCGACGGCTTCGGCATTTTTGAAGCCCGTTTTAGGTCGAAAAAACTTGACGGTTTTTACAAATACGCACGTCAAACAGGTCTTGATTAAAAACGACCGTGCCGTGGGCATTGAAATACTGAGGGGGGGGAGAAGTGAAAATATTTCTGTTAAAAAAGAAATCATTTTGTCGGCGGGGGCGTTTGGTTCACCCCAAATTTTGATGCTGTCGGGCATTGGCTCAAAAGCTGAATTGAAGCAACACGGCATAACATTAAAACGAGAACTGGAAGGTGTTGGAAAAAATTTGCATGACCATTTGATGGCGGGTATGAGTTGCTTAACGTCGTCGGCGCAAACGATGAATAATGCATTGAAACCCTTGAATCAAATCCGTCATTTGATTAATTATACCTTATCAAAACAAGGGCCTTTGACAATTAGTCCCTTGGAAACCAATGCTTTTATCAAATCTGACCCCTCAGTATCGCAGCCCGATTTGCAACTTTTTTTCGTTCCTTTTCACATGGGCAATGAAGATGATTTGGCCAAAGGCTCGGAGTTTTACAAGCCCGACACCTATCCAAAAACGAACGGTTTTACGTCATTACCCGTGCTTTTACAGCCCGAAAGTCGTGGTTTTGTTGGCCTTCGTTCCAATGACCCGACGGCTGCACCCATTATTCAACCGAATTATATGATGGCCGAAAATGACCGTACTTTATTGGTCAAAGGTTTTAAAATTGTGAAAGATATTTTGATGGCCAATGCCTTTGATACTCTGCGAACAAACTTCAATTTTCCTCAAAAATCGGACAGTGACGAAGCGATTTTGGCGCATATTCGCCGTACCGTCGAGTGCGTCTATCATCCAGTTGGTACGTGCAAAATGGGGCAAGATGACTTGTCGGTAGTCGATGAAAATCTGCGCGTTCGGGGCATCGAAGGCTTGCGCGTAGTGGATGCGTCCGTCATGCCGCGCATCGTGAGCGGAAATACGAACGCGGCTTGCATTATGATTGGTGAAAAAGGGGCGGATTTGATAAAAATGGGATATTGAGCTATGAAGATATTGGGATATTGTGTGATATTGGGATAACCCGCGTCAAATTGATAACCCAACGCGGGTTGTTTTAAATTAACGATTTAAAATTACCTTTGCCCAAAATTTCTCTCAAAATACTGAGGGGGCAAATTTTGGGTTTTGAGTTACGGGTTTTGAGTTAGGAACGTGAAATAAATAAAAGCGCGCTTTTATTTATTTTGTGTTCCTTACCTAAAACTCAACAGCAATTCCCGCTTTGGCTTTTTCACGGCGGCGTAGCTGCCAAATCTCGGTAATATTAAAAACACCGACCACTTTTTTACGCGGTGTAACCGCGAAACAGGCGGTTTTGCGGTTACACCGCATAGAAAATTGTACTTTGAGTCTAATGTTACCGAGATTTTGCAGCTACGCCGCAACTTGAAAATCCCAAAGCGGAAATTGCTG
>JAYSRS010000097.1:0-6219 GCA_043720935.1 Saprospiraceae bacterium | reverse complement strand
TAAAATAATTCCGAATTTTCCAACAAAGAAAATTCGGAATTTTTTATGCCTAAAATACCCCCCTCAGTAGTGCGTTTTATATATTTTAAGAAAAACCTAACGCGGGTTTCAAACTCGCGTTAGGTTGATAATCAACAACTTACGACATTTCTGAATTCTGAAAATATATAAAACGTACAATTCTGTTTTGCAAACTATTGATAATCAATTTATTGCACCTTGAAATCTGAATCTGAAATTTTTTAGCCAAAAAAAGCGTCTTTATGCCGCTTGATATACCGCCGAATGTTGACCCAAAAAGCCAAAAAGAGGTAGAAAATAACAGGCGACCCAAGGGTAACGAAGGAAATATAAATGAAATACAAACGCACACGGCTAGATGCAATATTCATTTTTTCGCCCAAATATGAGCAAACGCCAAAGGCCGAGCGTTCGACTATATCTTTAATATGAATCATTTTATGCAATAAGTTTAGTAATCCTATCCAATTTTAAGGGTGCAATTTAAAAAGAATGTCGCAATAAAAGGTGATTACTTTGCGAAAAAAATTTTGAACGAAAAAACACCCCCTCCGTATTTTGGCCGTTTAGGCAAAGAGTATAGCGTTTCCTTATGAAAATTGGCTCTTTGACAATTTTAACGGAGACTAAGTATTTTTCCCATTTTCTGTTTAAATTTTCTCTTTTTTGTCAAAAAATGCAATAAAACTTCGACAAACAACAGTTTTGTTTGGAACTAAATGCTATATTTGCGCCGCTTTTCAAGGAGTTTCAACCCAAATTTCTAGGAAAGTCGCTCAAAAGACGTAAGCGAGATGTGCGTCTTGATGGTTTCATCTTAAAAAATAGAAAAAAACAAGCGTTTTTATCGGGTTTGATTCAAATGCAATTTTGAATATCAACGGTAAAGCCAGCAGCTAATAGCTTACGGCCAACAGCTCTTTTCTATTTTTTTCAAATTTTATTTTGATATGACTAACGAAGAAGTCACACCAGCAGCAGAAGTACCTGCTATTGTTGAGGAAACAGTTGCGCCAGCCGTTGAAACGGTCGTAGCAGCACCCGTTGTTGAAGCGGTTGTAGCAGCAGCACCCGTTGTTGAAGCAGTTGTAGCAGCAGCACCCGTTGTTGAAGCGGTTGCGGAGACAGACGAAGAAGAACCACTCGTTCTTGAAGTGGATGACATCGCGGCAACTTTGTCGTCTGCTCACGATGATTTCGACTGGGCAAAGGACAAACGCGGTAAAATTTTGTATTCTGACACTCAAATCGTGGAAATGTTGGCGTCTTATGACGACACCATGAAGTCACTCGATGAAGGTCAGGTTGTGAAAGGTCGCGTTTCGGCTATCACAGGCAACGACGTTGTTTTGGACGTGAATTACAAATCTGACGGTTTATTGTCAGTTGGTGATTTCAAAGACATGCCAGATTTGAAAGTCGGCGATTACGTTGACGTTTATCTTGAAAGCAAAGAAGATGCGAAAGGTCAATTGATTTTGAACCGCCGCAAAGCGAAATTGCTCCGTGCATGGGAGGCTATTTTGGACTCGTTCCAAAACCATACTGTCATTCGGGGTACCGTTATCAGCAAAACAAAAGGTGGTCTTATTGTCGATGCAGGTGGTTTGGAAACATTCTTGCCAGGCTCGCAAATTGACATCAAACCCGTTGTTGATTACGACCAATATGTGGGTAAAATCATGGAATTCAAGGTTGTTAAGGTCAACGAAACAATCAAAAATGCCGTCGTTTCTCACAAAGCACTTATCGAAAGCGATTTGGCAGAACAACGCGAAACCATTTTGGGCGGCTTGGACAAAGGACAAGTTCTCGAAGGTACGGTCAAGAACATCACCGATTTCGGTGCATTTTTGGACCTCGGTGGTGTCGATGGTTTGTTGTACATCACGGACATCTCTTGGGGGCGTATCAATCACCCGAGCGAAGTGTTGCACCTCAACCAAAAAATCAACGTGGCGGTTCTCGATTTCGACGACAACAAAAAACGTATCAGCTTGGGCTTGAAACAATTGTTGCCACATCCTTGGGAAGTCTTGGATGCCGCAATTACTGAGGGGTCAACTGTAAAAGGTAAAATTGTCAACGTTGAAGATTACGGTGCATTCTTGGAAATTCAGCCAGGTGTTGAAGGTTTGATTCACGTCAGCGAAGTTACTTGGGCAAATACACCAATTTCGTCTAAGGAATTCTTCAAAGTGGGTCAAGAAATGGAAGCCCGCGTCGTGACTGTTGAACGCGATGCCCGCAAAATGTCGTTGTCTATCAAGCAATTGACAGGCGACCCGTGGAATGCGGTTGAGCAAAAATACGCAGTTGGCACACGCCACGCAGGTGACGTTAAAAACATCACACAATACGGTGTTTTCGTTGAATTGGAGCCAGGCGTAGGTGGTATGATTCACATCAGCGACTTGTCTTGGACAAAACGTTTCGGCCACCCGTCGGAATTTACGAAAGTAGGCAACCGCATTGAAGTATTGGTATTGGATTTTGACAGCGTGACGCGTAAATTGTCGCTCGGCCACAAGCAAACTGAAAACGACCCATGGAACGGCTTTGAAGACGTATTCCCAATTGGTTCGATTCACGAAGCAACGGTTTTGCGTAAAGACGACCGTGGCGCAATTTTCACATTGCCTCATGGCCTGGAAGCCTTCGCACCTATCAAACACATCAAAAAAGAAGATGGTACGACGGTAGAAGTGGGTCAAGTGATGAACGTGAAAGTTATCGAATTCAACCGCGACGACAAGCGTATTATGGTGTCTCACTCGAAATACAACGACGATGTGAAACGCGAAGCCGACAACGCAGCCCGTGCTGTGAAGTCAGCAGAGGATGCAGAAGCCCGCAAAGATGTGGCGTCAGTTCAGCAAAAAGTTGAGAAAAATACCCTCGGCGATTTGTCTGCTTTGTCGGCATTGAAAGAGCAGCTTGATGCGCAATAAGTATTTGACTATTTTTAGTTAAACCATATTTTTTTAGTTGAAATCCTCGTCTCGTTTTGGGACGAGGATTTTTTTTAGCCCCCCCTCAGTATTTTTACGCAACAAGCCCCTTTTTTAACGGTCTTTGTCTAAGATTATTCAAAAAAAAGACAAAATTTGGTTATAAAAACTACATTCGCCGCCTATTTCCGTTCAAAGTTTGTTTCTTTGGTAATTTCAGATAATACTACATAGACTACATTTACGAAATCTTCAAGATTTCGTAAATGTTTAAAATGTTTAAACAGTCATTCATCATTTCAATTACATGTTTCAAATTAAAAAAGTCTAAACTCATGAAAAGACTGCTTACCCTTACCCTCTGCGTCGCTTTTTTCGCGCCGATACTGAGGGGTCAAGACAAAGGCAAAAAATTCGATGACAAGTTCCGTCAGCTCGAAGAAATTTTGCCGACACCCAACACTTACCGCGCTGCAAGCGGTGCGCCAGGCCACGAATATTGGCAGCAACAGGCCGATTACAAGATGAACTTGACGCTCAACGACGAAAAACAACAGATTTTCGGCGAAGAAACCATTACGTACATCAACAATTCGCCTGATGCGTTGACTTATCTTTGGTTGCAACTTGACCAAAATACGCACGATAAAAAAGGCATTGCCTCGACGATTGACCAGCAAAAAATGGGCGAAAAACTCACCGCAGGGCAACTCGCTTCGTATGACCCACAAACCGATTACGGCTGTAAAGTCGATTGGGTAAAAGATGCGACTGACCGTCCGTTGCCTTACACAATCGTCGAAACGATGATGCGTGTTGATTTGCCAAAGGCATTGAAAAAAGGCGAACGCTTTGTTTTCAAGGTAAAATGGATGTTTAATATCGTTGACCGCTTGAAAACGGGCGCACGTTCGGGTTGGGAATATTTCCCAGAAGATAACAATTATTTGTACTGCATTGCCCAGCATTTCCCACGCATGTGCGTCTATTCGGACGTAACGGGCTGGCAACATAAGCAGTTCTTGGGCGCGGGTGAGTTTACCCTTACCTTCGGCAATTACGAAGTGGCTTTGACCGTTCCTTCTGACCACATTGTTGGCGCAACGGGAATGCTTCAAAATCCAAAAGATGTCTTGACTGCCGCGCAACAAGAGCGTTTCAATCGGGCAAAAACGGCTTACGTTGACCCCATTATCATTGTCACCGAAGCGGAAGCTAAAGAAGCGGAAAAAGCAAAATTGAAAACTACTAAAACGTGGATTTTCAAGGCTGAAAACGTCCGTGATGTGGCTTTTTGCTCGTCGAGAAAGTTCATTTGGGATGCTATGGCGGTCAAACAAGAAGACGGAACGAACCCTTTGGCGATGTCGTATTATCCAAAAGAAGGCAATCCGCTTTGGGAACAATACTCGACAAAATCGGTCGCGCACACCTTGAAATGGTATTCGGCGCACACGTTTCCTTATCCTTATCCCGTAGCGATTTCCGTTCATACGAACCAAATTGGTATGGAATATCCGATGATTTGTTTCAACGGTGGTCGTCCCGAAAAAGACGGAAGTTATTCAGAAAGAACGAAATACGGATTAATTTCTGTTATCATACATGAAGTCGGCCATAATTATTTCCCAATGATTGTCAACTCCGACGAGCGTCAATGGACGTGGATGGATGAAGGTCTGAACTCGTTTTTACAGTTTCTCGCCGAGCAACAATGGGAGCGTGATTATCAAGCGCGTCGTGGGCCAGCAGCTAATATTGTGGACTATATGAAAAGCGATTGGTCGCGTTTAGAGCCGATTATGACAAATTCGGAATCTATCCGTCAGTTTGGCAATAACGCTTATGCAAAACCGACGGCGGCACTCAACATATTGCGTGAAACTGTCATTGGTCGTGACCTTTTTGACTATGCTTTCAAGACCTACGCGAACCGTTGGAAATTCAAACATCCGATGCCTTCCGACTTTTTCCGCACGATGGAAGATGCGTCGGGGGTTGATTTGGATTGGTTCTGGCGCGGTTGGTTCTACACGACTGACAATGTGGATATTGCCCTTGCAGACGTTAAAACGTTCAAGTTAAATTCAAAAAATCCAGACGAAATTGCGGCAGCAAAACGTGAAGAAGATGCTGCAAAAGCACGGCCTATTACGAGCATTCGCAACGAAAAGACGATTAAGCAAACGCAAGATGAAATAGACCCTAAAATCAAGGACTATTATTCGTCGGATAGCCCTTACGAAGTGTCAGTTTTAGACAAAGAAGAATATCAGAAATATTTGGCTTCTTTGGGTAAAGAAGAGAAGGAACTCCTTGGTACACAGGCAGGTATGAATTTCTATGAATTGACATTTGAAATGAAAGGCGAATTGTTGTCGCCGATTATTGTTGAATTGCAGTTTGCCGATGGTACGAAGGATTACCGCAATATCCCTGCTGAAATTTGGCGTTTGGGCGACCGTAAGGTGACAAAAGTGTTCAAAACATCAAAGGAAGTCAAGCAATTTGTCGTTGACCCATACTTGGAAACGGCAGACGTGGATATGTCTAACAATTTTTTCCCGCCAAAACCACAATTGTCGCGTTTTGAACTCTACAAAGGGGGCAATCGTTTTGGCCCTGCGGGTGAAAACCCGATTCAACGGGCAAAACGAGCGAAAGAAAAAGAGAAACCTACAGGCGGGGGGAATTAATTAAAAATGTAATTACTTAGGTTATCCACGGATTACACGGATTTTCACAGATTATAGCCCATACAAAGAGATTTACAAGGAGTTTTAAATAAAATGCCGTGTAAAATCAGTGTTAATCAGTGTAATCCGTGGATAGCTAAGTAATTACTTAAAAATTAGGGAATTAAAAAAGCCGATAACGTCAACGCGTTATCGGCTTTTTTTAGTTGAAAATGGTCAAAATACTGAGGGGCCTCTTTTTGTTTCAATCTAATGTGTCTAACCCCCAATCCCATACTTCTTCTAGGTTTATGAGTTCTCCTCGATGTGCAATTATTTAATAGGTTCTACTAGACTTACACAAATAAATATTTTTATTCTATTATTAATTTGTAGTTATTAAAATGCTCCTAATCTGTTGATACTCAACTTTATATGTTGAGTATTTTCTGCAAAAGGTCATCCATTTGTTTTTCTTTAAGGAATGCGAAATAAATAAAAGCGTATTTTCATACACACTGTTTTTCGCTGCGCGAAAAAGGCGTGCGTGGAGAAAATCTATCGGAGGCAGC
>JAYSRS010000096.1:0-6229 GCA_043720935.1 Saprospiraceae bacterium | reverse complement strand
TGATGTGCGGTAGTTTATTTTTTTCCAAATTAGATTTTTTTTTAGGAAAATAAGAAAGGAGTACGTATAGAAGTAATGAGTAATGGGTAATGAGTAATGAGTAATGAGCTTGATGTAGCGGCGGTTTTAACCGCCGAATGTCACGTAACACATTGATTATCAACGTCTTCGTCCCGAAAAAATCGGGACGCTACATCATATCCTCACTCCGTACTCATTACTTCTATACGGCACTCCAATACGGTACTCCTTTCTTATTCTTCAAAAAAAAAAAATATCTATACGGCAAGTTAGGTTTTTCAATGCGGGTTTTTTAAGGGAAAGGGGGCCCCTCAGTATTTTTAGAAAAAAACTGAAAATCAGGTCTATTTTCAATTGCACAGGTCGGTTTTTAACGCCGAATGTATTGGCATTTTTAACCGCCGAATGTCGCATAAAACATTGATAATCAATATGTTCGGCGGATAAATCCGCCGATACATTTGCGTTTTACATTTTTAATTCTTCATTTTTAATTTAAAAAAAATTATGGTTCAAGATTCTTATTTACAAACAACCGCCGACTTTTACCGTGACGCAGCGATTACGCCCAACGTGGGTTTGTGCTGCACGACTACGCCGATGTGGCTTTTGCCTGACCTCGATATGCCCAAAATTATGGAAAAAATGAACTATGGCTGTGGTTCTACGGTCAATCCAAGGGATTTAGTGCGTAGCCCGACGGTGCTTTATGTAGGCGTGGGCGGCGGCATGGAGTTGTTGCAATTTGCGTATTTTAGTCGTCGTGAAGGAGCCGTTATTGGGGTTGATATGGTGGACGAAATGTTGATGGCAAGTGCCGAAAATTTCAAAGAAGCCGAGCGTTTGAACCCGTGGTTTAAGCGGGAGTTTGTGAGCCTACGCAAAGGCGATGCGTTGAATTTGCCCATTGAGGACAATACGGTGGATGTGGCGGCTCAAAATTGTCTTTTTAATATTTTTAAAATAGATGATTTGAAGAAAGCATTGCAAGAAATGTATCGGGTTTTGAAGCCTTACGGTCGCCTTGTGATGTCTGACCCGACTTGCGAAACCGAAATGCCTGAAAATCTTATCAACGACGAGCGTCTCCGTGCCGAGTGTTTGAGTGGTTCAATTCCGTTGAAAGATTACATCAAAATGATTACCGATGTGGGTTTTGGCACGGTCGAAATCAGAGCCAAACGCCCTTATCGTCTTTTGAGTTCCAACCATTATGATACGAATGAACACATTTTTATCGAATCGGTAGAAGTGTGCGCTATCAAAGACCCGATGCCCGCCGATGGGCCGTGCGTTTTCACGGGCAAATCAGCGATTTATTTTGGCAAAAGCGAATATTTTGATGATAAAAAAGGGCATACGCTCATGGCCAATATGCCTTTGGCGGTGTGCGACAAAACGGCGGGTGCTTTGGCAGCCTTGGGGCGTGATGATATTTTTATTACGGCATCTACTTATTTTTATGATGGTGGTGGGTGTTGCTAAAATGTAGCGGCGGATTCATCCGCCGAAGGGCAATGCGGCGGATAAATCCGCCGCTACACTACCCCCTCAGTATTTCAACAAATAAAATCATAAAACACTCATTATCAACAAATTATAAATTGTTTTTTCTATTAAATGATACGCCTAACTCATATTAAAAACAGCCTAATGTTAGGCTTGTTTTCAATCATTACTACTGTTTCGACACAAGCGCAAATCACATCAGCGGCAATGTCAGGCAAGGTTTTGAATGTGAAAAACGAGACACTTTTGGGTGCTTCGGTGGTCGCTACGCACGAGCCTACGGGAACGGTGTATCGGGTGGTGTGCGATGAAAATGGTGTTTTTCAGATTGAAAATATGAATACGGGTGGTCCATATTTGGTCAAATCGTCTATGGTTGGCTTTAAAGAAGGTACGCAAAACAATGTATTTTTGACGTTGGGCAATACATCAAAAGTCAATTTTATTTTAGAAGAAAGTAGTACCGAATTGAATCAAATTGAGGTTGTTTCAAAGAAAAATGACCTTTTTGACGGCTCAAAAAGTGGTACGCAAACGAATATTGGGCGGGATAAAGTTGAGAATTTACCCACACTTTCACGCAGTTTGCAGGACATCACTCGACTCACGCCGCAGGGTGGCGCAAACTCATTTGCGGGCAGTAATTTTCGGATGAATAACCTCGCTATTGATGGTGCAAATGCCAATGACGCTTTCGGTTTTGTAGAGCCTTCGGGTGGTGCAAGTGGCTCGGTGGCATCGGGTACGCCCGGCAATTTGGCGAAGTCGCAACCCATTTCTTTGGATGCGATTCAAGAGGTGCAAGTGTCGCTTTCGCCTTATGAAGTGTCGCAGGGTAATTTCACGGGTGGCAGCATCAATGCCGTGACTCGAAGTGGTACGAATACGCTGCAAGGTTCGGTTTACGGCTTCGGCAGAAACGGCAGTTTGACCCGTGCGAACACCACAAATGAGGGCATAAAAGAGGCCCCTCAGTATTTGGACTGGATAAGCGGCTTTCGCCTCGGCGGGGCGATAAAACAAAACAAATTATTTTATTTTATCAACGCAGAAACGGGTACACGAGACGAACCCGTGGGGTTTGCGGCAGGTTCTTCGGGGTCAAATATTCCGTTTGACGTGGCGAAGCAAATAGCGGATACGTTGCAAAAAAGGTACGGAATTAATACAGGAAGGTATGATGATTTGAACATCAAAGCCACCAATTCAAAGGTGTTTGGGCGGCTCGATTGGAACATTTCTGATAAACATCAAATGACATTTAGGCATAGTTTTTCAACCGCATCGGCAGAGCAACTAAACCGTGCTTCTAATATACTAAACTTTGAAAGTCAAGGTTTTACGCATAAAAATACATCTAATGTGTCTGTTTTTCAATTGAAAAGTAGATTTAAAAACAATCGGTATAATGACTTGATTATTGGGTATTCTAACATAAAAGATGTGCGTGACCCTTTTGGTGATGTCATACAACCGCACATTGAAATTACGTACAATACGACCAATTCTATTTTTGCGGGAACGTATCGTGAATCCGCTATTTTTCAAATCAATCAACGGGCTTTGGAGCTGACGGATAATTTTAATTTCTATAAAAAAAATCACGCTTTTCAAATCGGAACACACAACGAATTGTATCAAATTGGCTATCATTTTGTCACGCCGTACAGTGGTCGTTGGGCGTATTCGAGCCTTGATAATTTTTTGGCGGATAGACCTTCTCGCTTGCGGGCAACCTATAATTTGGCGGACAATGACTACAATTTTAACTACAATCGTCCTTCGGCAGATTACCAAATGTTCCTCGCAAGTGTGTATGCGCAAGACAAAATTACGGTGCGTGATAACTTAAAAATCATGGTGGGCGTGCGTTTGGATATGCCTTTTTTCTTCGATAGAGAAACACCGTCGAGCGATATTTTGCAGACCCCTCAGTATTCGGGCTTCGCCAATGGTTATGGCAATCGTTTGAACGTTTCGCCACGGGTTTCATTCAATTATCAGCCGACTGCAAAACTGCAAATTAGAGGTGGTGCGGGTGTGTTTACGGGGCGTATGCCGTTGGCGTGGTTGGCGTATTCACACATATACAATGGTCAACAATTTGGCAATGTTGACATTCGATTTACGGGCAAACAACCCATTATAACGGATTATGCACAATTTAAAACGTTGCAAACGCCGCAACGGGAGGTGAATTTGGTGTCAAACGACTTCAAAATGCCCCAAATACTGAGGGGTAACGTTGCTTTTGATTATAAAACAAAGCAAAACACGACTTTTACCCTTGAATTTTTGGCCACAAAAATCCTTCAAGATGTGCTTTTTCAAACCCTTAATTTGAAAGATTCGGCGGTGACTTTGAGTGGTGGTGATGGACGTAAAATTTATTTGGGCAACAATACAACGCAAAAAGTGCAACCGCAATTTACCTCGGTTTTTGGCTTAAAAAACACGCAAAATGGGTTCAGATATTCGATTTCGGGTAGTGTTTCGCATGATTTTGATAAGATTTTATCGGTTATGAGTGCTTATACTTATGGTGTGTCGAAAGATGTTTCCAACGGCGTGCGGGTGAGTCCGCAAGCCAATTGGGAGTGGAATCATACGACTGATGCGAATAATCCGAGCCTTAGTTTTTCTAATTTTGACATCCGTCATCGCTTGATTTTTTCTATAAATTATACCAAAAAATGGACGGATAAATGGCTGACGCAAGTATCTTTGATTTCCACGGTAGCTTCGGGCAGCCCTTACACATATACGTATGCAGGCGATTTGAATCGAGATGCGTCCGCCACAAATGACTTGTTTTTTGTGCCAAAAGACAAATCTCAAATCAATTTGGTGGATATTAAAGACAGTAAAAATGCGGTGGTTGTCACGGCTGACGAACAGTGGCAACAACTGAATAATTACATCCAAAATGACGCATATTTGTCGGAACGCCGAGGTCAATTTACGGAGCGCAACGGCGCAAGAACGCCGTGGAATGCGCAGACAGATGTCCGCATCACACAAGGCTTTAAATTGGGTAAACAATTGATACAGTTGAGTTTAGATATTATAAATGTGGATAATTTGATAAATAATGATTGGGGTAAACAATTTTTTGTGTCCAATACTTTGAACTCGTCTTATCAAATTGCAACCGTGGCGAGCGTTACAAATGATGTCGCTACTTTTCGTTTTAATGATCCAAAAGGGAACACGCCTTATCAGATTGATCCGATAGCGTCGAAGTGGCAGGGGCAATTGGGTTTGCGGTGGGGGTTTTGATTAGTTGATAGTGATTAGTTGATAGTGGATAGTTAAGAAAAGGGGCCCCTCAGTATTTTTTGATTTTTTTACTGTTTGATATTCAATATTTTATATTTTTCATGCGGCAGATAAATCAGCCGCTAAGTGTATAGACAAAATTATTTGATACTAAACACATAGGCACATAGTACACATAGAGTTGTATAACGTGTTGATTATTAAGGTTTTATATATAATACTATGTGTCCTATGTGCCTATGTGTTTAATTTTATCCTTACAATTAAAAAAGTGACTCAAAAATGAAAGACGCATTAGAAATTATCAGAAAAACAAGAGCAGGTTTTATTGGGATGACCAAAAACCTAAGCATCGAACAAATGAACCTTGTTCCCGAAGGTTTTGCAAACAATATCATCTGGAATTTTGGGCATATTGTGGTGGTGCAACAAGGGCTTTGCTATGGTTTGGCGGGGCTGCCGCAAAACGTGGATAGAAGCCTTGTTGATAAATTTAAAAAAGGCTCAATACCCGATATTTTTATTTCAGCGGAGGAATTTGAGACGTTGAAGGCGTTGAGCGTTTCGCTCATTGATAGGTTTGAGGCAGACATTGCGAAGGGCATTTTTCCCGCAACGTATCATCCTTTTATGACTTTGTTGGGCGTAGAAATTGATAGTTTAGAGAAAGCTATTACGTTCAATGCGTATCACGAAGGTGTGCATTATGGCTATGCGATGTCGTTGAAAAGGGCGGTGAAATTGGCGAATCAATAGCGGGCGATTTCAATCGCCCGTCAATTTAGTTTCGGCGAATAAATTCGCTGCTACATTCGATAGATAATTTTTTATAAAACATTCAAAATCAATAAGTTATGTCGAAAGAAAAACAATATTTTGAGCCTGCAAAGGATTTGGCTCAATTCGGAAAAATAGGTGAATGGCAACCTGAAATGGCTAAAAAATTCTTCGATTATTATGGTTTAGCCACGGGTACTGAGGGAGCCTTGAGTGTGCGTGAAAAAGCGTTGATTGCGTTGGCGGTTGCCCATGCGATGCAATGTCCGTATTGCATAGATGCGTACACGAGTGAGTGTATTAAGCAGGGTGCAGATGAGGAACAAATGATGGAAGCGGTGCATGTGACGGCGGCGATGAAGGCGGGGATTACTTTGGTTTATTCTACGCAGATGATGAAACATGCGAAAGAGAAATTAATGTAAATTATGTAAAAAACGCTCCAAGAGTTTGAAAACTTGTCCATTACCCACATATCTAAACGCTAAGAAAAACGTGTCATTGCGAGGAGGCACGACGAAGCAATCTGCCAAGATACTCTCGATGTCCTTATCAAAATAAGTAGGAATAGTGCATTTATTGAACGATTACAAGAAGTTTAGCAAAGAAATCCTGCGAAAACTGACAGATTGCTTCGTCGTGC
>JAYSRS010000095.1:0-6231 GCA_043720935.1 Saprospiraceae bacterium | reverse complement strand
ATTTGACGGGTTTGGGCTACGAAGTTTTGGACTTTGGCACAAACAGTTTGGCGTCCGCCGATTATCCCGATTTCGCGCATCCGACTGCCGAAGCGGTTGGAAATGGCCGTGCTGAACGCGGTATTTTGATTTGTGGAAGCGGCAACGGCGTGGCAATTACGGCGAATAAGCACCAATTAGTGCGGTGCGGTTTGTGTTGGAACGAAGAAGTCGCGTCGCTTATTCGCTTGCACAATGATGCGAATATGATAGCGATTCCCGCCCGATTTGTTACGCTAGAAACAGCTTTACGCATCCTCCACGTTTTTTTAACAACGGAATTTGAAGGCGGTCGTCATGCGACGCGGGTTGGCAAAATTGCGTGCTGATTAAACCTTAACCCTTGGAAAGTTTGTAACTTTCCAAGGGCTATTTTTCAAAGTTTGCGCCGCAAAGCGAAGTAACCGTTTAGGCACAACCACGCTAACATAGCGGCAAATGATAATTCATAAAATGCTGGAAACAAAGACTTATCTTGCAGATTCATGCCAAACCAACGGTAGCTGAAATAGTCAGTCAGAATAAAAAACGCATGAATGCCGAACAAGATAAACAGCGTTTTGACCATCCGTTTGAGCCAACCCAAAACGAGAATTTGACGCCGTTGCGCCGTTGTTTTGCGTTGCAAACGCTCGTGCAAAATGAAGCGATAAGAGAAATAGAGATACAAGAAAAATTGGAGAATAAAGACGCCTTTTTCAAAATTGCCGTAGAACGGGCTGAAAAAATAGATATTAAAATCAGTTTTTGATTCCACATTTTTGAACGTCATCATCAGCAACAAATAGAACTGAACGGTCGCCAAAATAAAGTGCTTAAAATCGCTTCGGCTCATATCAAAACGGGGATAAAGGCGACTTTTCACATAAAAAAACAGCAATGGCCCAAGAATAAAAGACGAATAAATCGGCAAAAACGACAGGAAGTTATAGCGGTGTGTGAGCAGCGTAAAATTTAAAAATTTATCCAACAACGTCAATGACATCGCCCCGAGTAGCCCCGCAAACAGCCAATTCGACCACCGATTCGGTTGCGTTCGACGAATCAAAAACAAGGCCGCGACGCCCAAGCCCGAGCCTACACCCGCAAGCAAAGCAAAGGCGGTTATCCAACGAATAAGGTCGTAAATCGTGAAAGAAATTGACATAATGCAGTTGACATTGTTTTAAGCCGTAAATCTAAACTGATTTTGCGAAGGACAAAAGGCCCCTCAGTATTTCGCTCGTTTTTGGACAAAAAATAAGCCTTGCAGCGTTTGCAAGGCTTACTTTTTAGGATTTAAAGCCTATTTATTTGGCACTAATAAATCCAATTCGCCGTCAAAAAATTGGGGAGGAATCGTTATTTTAGGCAGTGTTTCACCGCAACTTGATGAAAAATTGGTAATAAAAGCGCGTAAATACGGAAACATGATAGCGGGGGCGTTGATGTTGATAAACGCTAAACGCTCTGCCCCTTGCAAACTTTCTTCTAGGTCGAAATTACCGATGGCAATAACATCTAATTTAAAATAATTTTTAACACTTAGCGAAGCATCCATCAGAATTTGGAAACTTACAGGGTCGGTTGGTGGAACAAGTTTAACGTCCACATCAAGGTCTATTGATTCCTCAAAGTCGAATTTATTTTTGGCCGAAAAATGTGTCCGCACAATATTAACGCCATTAAAACGCAATTTTCCTTGCTCTTGAATCTCCATTTTTAATGTTATGCCGCTTCCGCGTGTTGATAATCACCGTTTGCTTTACGTTTCGTTGGTTTGCTGTACGTTTCTTTTGCCCGATACCCGTTTTTGAAATTAGGGATTTCTTTAAAACCTGCTGCAAATTTTTCCGCCTCTACATCTGTTTCGGGAGCTTGATAATTCATCACCGAATGAATGTAGTCTAAGGCGTTAGGGCTGTTGATATCTAGTGCTTCAATTTCCGCCCATTCAGCTTGAAATTGCTCTTTTGTAATAGAGGCTAAATGCTCTTTTAATTGTTCTACTATATCTTTCATGATAAATTATTTTAAATATCTTTCTGGAAATATCACCTTAAACGAGTTCAAAATTAGGTTCGTTTTGTCAATTAAACAAATTTGAACGCGTTTATTTAGCGTCAATTGTTCAGTACGCTTCTTATCGTAGTTAATACGTACAGGGTTGGGGTCATCAAATGCGCGTATAGAGTTATATGGGAAATCCAAATGTTTTTTCAAATATTCTACAACTTCATAAGCACTTACATCTTTTTGAGCATGAGCAGACAAAATAGCTGCACAGTCTTGAAACCTCTTCTGATGGTTAACATTGCCCAACAAATCAAACGTATTTTCATCAATCAACAATTGCGCTTCGCAAATCATGTAACCTTTATTATCACCCTTTTTCCAACGGTGCGCCCACGTGATGTCGGTGTCCCAAAAGTAATAACCACGCCCTAACCAAGCATCGTTGCGGTAACAATACTTAGGGCCTTCTAATTCGATTTCCCTTGGATTTCCCCTGTCTTGAAGGGTATGATAACCCGTTGTCTGCATAGTGTAAGTGGGTATTTTATAAACAAAAAACGGTATGTAATGTATTGTTTCAAAGTGCGAACCTAAAATAATTTAATTGTTTGTCAAAATACCCCCCTCAGTATTTTTCTTTTTTAGGAAAAAAATGCGATTTTGAGCAAAAAATAAGCCTCACATGACTGCAAGGCTTACTTTTTTATTCTAAAATATTTAGAAATTAATAGCGGTAATATTCAGGCTTAAACGGCCCTTCCACTTTCACACCGATATAATCTGCTTGGTGCGTATCGAGTTCTTCCAATTCAACACCGATTTTGGCCAAGTGCAAACGCGCCACTTTTTCGTCCAAATGTTTTGGCAACATATAAACGATTTTTTGTGCATATTTATCACCATCCTTGTTTTCCCACAATTCGAGTTGTGCCAAAACTTGGTTCGTGAATGAATTTGACATCACGAACGACGGGTGTCCCGTGCCGCAACCCAAATTCACCAAACGGCCTTCCGCCAAAACGATAATATCATTGCCTTCCACTTCGTACAAATCAACTTGTGGTTTGATTTCGATTTTCGATGCACCGTAGTTTGAATTCAACCAAGCCATATCAATTTCGTTGTCGAAGTGACCGATATTACAAACAATTGCTTTGTCTTTCATCATCAAGAAATGTTTTTTCGTGATGATGTTGCAGTTGCCCGTTGCCGTAACGATAATGTTAGCGCGTGGAATCGCGTTGTCCATTTTCTTTACTTCAAAACCATCCATTGCGGCTTGCAACGCGCAAATTGGGTCAATTTCCGTTACAATTACGCGGCAACCTGCGCCCAAAAGCGAAGCAGCCGTGCCTTTGCCTACGTCACCGTAACCCGCAACGACTGCCACTTTACCTGCCATCATGATGTCCGTAGCGCGGCGAATTGAGTCAACCAATGATTCTTTACAACCATACTTGTTGTCAAATTTCGACTTCGTTACCGAGTCATTGATGTTGATTGCAGGAAGCGGCAACGTGCCTTTCACGACGCGTTCGTACAAGCGGTGAACGCCCGTCGTCGTTTCTTCCGAGATGCCACCGATGCCCGCAACGAGTTCGGGATAGCGGTCGAGTACCATATTTGTCAAGTCGCCACCGTCGTCGAGAATCATGTTCAACGGTTTGTCGCCTTCAAAAGCGAAGAGCGTTTGCTCGATACACCAGTCAAATTCTTCTTCGTTCATGCCTTTCCAAGCATAAACGGGCGTTCCTGCTGCGGCGATTGCGGCTGCGGCGTGGTCTTGCGTCGAGAAAATATTGCACGATGACCAGCTCACTTCCGCACCCAATTCTGTGAGGGTTTCGATGAGGACAGCCGTCTGAATTGTCATGTGAAGGCAACCTGCGATTCTCGCGCCTTTGAGTGGTTTTGATGCGCCAAATTCTTCGCGCAACGCCATTAAACCCGGCATTTCGGCTTCTGCCAAACGGATTTCTTTACGACCCCAAGCCGACAAATTGATGTCTTTGACTTTGTAGGCCACTTTATTTTGAGTAGCTTGCATTGTTTTTAATTCAATGTATTAAGTGATAAAATTATGTTTTCTGATTTTCTAATGTAGAGGACGTTTTAAGCGGCGCAAAAATAGAAAATAGGTTTCGGAGCGCATTAAAAAATCTACGAATTTTAATTTTAAAAAATCGTGGACAAATTTATATTTGGCAACGTAAAAAATACGCCAAATTTATAAAATCATACCCCCCTCAGTAAAATAGGCTTTTTGAGGCATAATTTTAATATAAATTGACGTAGTTGAAGATTTTTAATTTACTAATAATTTGATTATCTTGACAACTTCAGAAATCTCATTTTTTCCAAATTCCTGTAAAAACGGGTCGTCATTGCGAGAAGGCACGACGAAGCAATCTCTTGGGTTTCAGCAGAATATTGATTGAAAAACGACTATTTTCAAGCAAAAAGTGGACGTAAAACTTAAAGATTGCTTCGTCGTGCCTCCTCGCAATGACAACGTTCTTTGATAAAAAAGTAGAAGTAAATGGAGATTTTAGACATACGTAGGACTAGCAGTTACTTGCAAATTCACCATTTGTCATTCATCGTCACTCATTTCTTTTCCGCGTTCAAAATCGCTAAAACGTCGTTTGTAATATCCAATTTTTCGTTAACGTATAAAAACGCACTGCCACTGCCTTTGCTATGCCGAGCGACGTAATCAAAGCCTTTGTCTTTTTGTAAAGTTGCCAATACTTCATTGATTTTTTTCATCAAATCATCGTTGAATTTTTGGGTTTCGTCCATCAATTCCTTGCCACGGCGGTCGCGTTCACCGACTAAGGCTTGTTGTTTTTGTTGCATACGTTCACCTTCTTGCTGCAATTGAGCAGGCGGAACAGTGCCACCTTGCGCTTTTTGTTGCAAAGCCGCGTACTCGTTTTGAAATGCCTGTGCCTTGTTTTCAAGCGAAGCGGCGAGCGATTTTTCCTTTTGTTCAAACTCCGCTTTCTTTTGTTTGAAATAAGTGTATTTTTCTTGCAAAGAATCAATATTAACGAAAGCGATTTTTGCAGCGGCCATTCCTGCGGCAACGGCCATGTCTGTTGTGGCCGTTTTTGGTGCGTCGGCGGGTTTGTTGCAATTCGAGAAAACGACTGCGGTTGCTATCAAAAGCATCATTTTTTTCATAGAAAAACAGAATTTTGAGTGATAAAATTTAAAAATCGGCGCAAAGATAAATTTTTCTATGAAATAGCAAGTTTTGAGTTTTGAGTTTCGGGTTTTGAGTCACATACAACTCAAAACCCGAAACTCAAAACCCGAAACTCAGTATTTCAGCAGAAAAGTCCCGTTTTTTCTGAAAATGTCTAGCTTTGCGCGGTTTTTAAAATAACAAAGGTTTTCACCACGGATTACACGGATTGATACAGATTATTACAGCTATTGGGCATAAAAAACCCGTTTAAAGTCGAATTGACGAGTGAGTCGCTTGCAAATTTTAAATTTTTAATTCTTAATTTTTAATTCTCTTAGAAAATGATTGATGTAAAAAATTTCGTCGCCATAGCTGGTATGGGCGGCGTTCAAAAACTAATTGTGGTACGCTCAAATGGCTTGATTATCGAGAATTTTGACTCAAAAGACCGTAAATTCGTTCCATTGCGCTCGCATGAATTTTCACCGTTTGAAACCATTTCGGTCTATATTGACGGTGGCGATACCGTGCCACTTGCACATGTTTTGACGAATATGAAAGACCAATTAGCGGACAATCCACTCCCTTCGGAAAAGGAGGCATCGTCTGTTTTGCGGAATTATTTAATCAGTATTTTGCCCGAACACGACCGCGACCGCGTGCATATTTCGGACATTAAAAAGATGATTAAATGGTTCAACTTTTTGAACAGCCGTGATTTATTGAAAGAAGCCGTTGCAGCTGAAGAAGCGGAAGGTGAAGCAATAGCTGAAACAGAGACGACAGTTGAAGAAAAAACAGAAGCGTAAAGTATCGGCGTCAAACTGTCGTCGAGGTTCGAGACCCTGTCCATTACCCACATCTTTTGAATCCGTTAGGATTCACACATTTATAGGAAAAATAACAGACAGAGCCGCTCGAATCCGTAGGATTCGCACGTTAAATGCCGTAATTTTGTACTAATTAGACGTGCGAATCCTACGGATTCAGGAAAAATCGCTTTG
>JAYSRS010000094.1:0-6238 GCA_043720935.1 Saprospiraceae bacterium | reverse complement strand
GTTCGCTCCGATAGATTTTTTCCTAGCACGCCTTTTTCGCGCAGCGAAAAACAGTGCGTATGAAAATACGCTTTTATTTATTCAACGTTCCTAAGGCGATTTTTTCGAAGAATAAATAAAAAACTTTCCTACGTTTGCGAAATCTTTTCTTGTCATCTTAAATCTATCATTTTTAATGAAGAAACTGTACTTTTTGGCTATTTTAGCCTTGTTTTCTACGCCTTTATTGGCTCAACTCAATACCTGTACCTTGATTAAGGACATCAATCCAGGCACATCAAATGGCTCTCCGAGCAACAAAATTGTCTTTAAAAACAAGATTTTTTTTACTGCAACTGACGTTATAAACGGTGCAGAACTGTGGAGTACTGACGGCACAACGGCGGGAACGCAACTGGTAAAAGACATCAATCCAGGCACGGCAGCAAGCAGTTTGGCGGGCATGATTATCTACAAAGATTTTATGTATTTTCAAGCAACTGACGGCGCGACGGGTATCGAATTGTGGCGCACAGACGGCACAACGGCGGGTACGCAACTGTTTAAAGACATCAACCTCGGTACTGCGGGCAGCTCACCTTTCAATTTTGGCATCGTGAGCGATAAACTCGTTTTCCGCGCATTGAGCGACGCTAATGCAGGGGCAGAAGTATGGGTATCGGACGGTACACCCGTAGGAACGGTTTTGTTGAAAGAAATCAATTTGACCGCTGCAACAGGTTCGGCAATGGGCGCACCGACACTTTTCAAAGGAAAATTGTACTTTTCTGCCATAGATTCCTCAAGCGGCTCAGAAGTGTGGTCGTCCGACGGCACAGCAGCAGGAACAACACGGCTTAAAGACATCAACGTTGGCAAGGGCAACGCCGCGCCTTTGTTTTTCACAGTAGCAGGAAATAATATGTATTTCCGTGCTTTGGACTCATTGAGTGGCACTGAAATTTGGAAAACCGACGGTACGGAAGCGGGGACGGTCTTATTGAAAGACATTTTACCAGGCGCAGGAACAGCATTGAGCAGCAATCCGACGCAATTCAAGGCTTTTGGTAGTAAATTGATTTTTACAGCCATCGGTACTGAGGGGTCTGAGCCGTGGATTACGGACGGCACGACGGCAGGCACAACAATTGTAAAAGACATCAATTCAGTAGCAGCAAGCACGCCGACAAACTATATAGATTACAACGGAAAAATATTTTTTCGCGCATCCGATGATGTGAATGGCAGCGAAGTGTGGGAAACAGACGGCACGGCGGCTAATACCAAAATGGTGAAAAATATCAGCCCGACTGGCGGCAGTACACCCGCAAACTTCGCAACTTACGGCAAAAAACTCTATTTTCAAGCAAATGATGGCACAAATGGCGTCGAATTGTGGGAAACGGACGGCACGGATGCAGGGACTAAAATGACGTGTGAGTTCCGCCCTTTAAATGGTGGCGGCGGCCCTTCGTTGCTCGACCCGATGCTCGGCGGCTTGTATATGTCGGCAGTGAATGATACGTCTGGAACGGAATTATTTGTTTATAAAACAGCGTTAGGCGTTGGCACAAAGGACTTTAAAAACGTTGGTTTTAGCTTAAAAGCCTATCCGACGGTAACGTCTGAATCCGTCAATGTTGAGATTTTAAGCGATAACAACAACGCGGCTCAATTGCAAGTAACAAATTTATTGGGTCAGTCTTTTATGACTAAAAAATGCACTTTGACGCAAGGCGTTAATACAGAAACTGTTAATGTGTCGGCTTTGCCAAATGGTTTGTACTTCCTGACTTTGGCCGTTGGCGATGAACGTGCTGTGGTGAAAATCGTGAAGCAATAAGTTAATTATCACTATTTTACGCTAAACAAAAGCCGACTTTATGCGTAAAGTTGGCTTTTATTTTAAGTTTTTGACGCTAAAAGGCTTTTATACTGAGGGGCCTAAAGTAACGCGACGTGAACGGCGCGTTACGTGCATAAATCAAACTCTAATTCTCTAATTTTATCAACGATTAACAATGAAACGACTCACTACTTTCTTGCTCGTTTTGGCATTCACAACTAATGCTTTTTCGCAACATTGGTATTCGCAGGATAACCAATTTATTTATACCCAAAAGTGGTTTGGCAAGCTACTACCGACGCACGTAGCAGGTTTTCGGACGGCAATTGCCCAACGTTGGCATCCTGTAAATAACGTTTGGATTAATACGTTACGCCATGCTAATCAATATGTTGGAACGAATAATGTGCCTCAATCAACAAAAATTGACGTGTGGAACGAGCCGACAAACGTGTGGAAACCTAGCTCGATTGTCAACTATAATTTTACGAATAACGTCTTTCAAAATCAAGTCATTCAGACAGCAAATGCGGCGGGTGTTTACACTTCGTCGAGCAAAGAATTGAACGTTTTTGGGGCTAATAATCAGTTGGTTCAAGTCATTACACAAGGTTGGAACACTCCGAACAGTACATGGATTAATGCTTATCGAGATACAAATGAGTATCGAAACAATCGACTTTTCATACTTAATAAACAATTGTGGTATGATTCACCTTTTTTTGTTTTTTATGACGATGCAAGAGATTCTTTGGTCTATGATATTAACCAAAAATTGGCTGTGAACTATCAGCAAGCACTCGTTGCGGGGCGTTTCCTAACGGCTCAACGCAATGTGCATACCTACGATGATGCGACAGGAAAATTGACGGAATTGCGCCGAGAATTTATAAAAGATATACGTATTAATAGCTATGACACGATTTTCCGTTGGACATATACGTATAATCCGCAAGGTAATATCGCTGTTTTGTTGCGGCAGCAATGGAGTGCGACGGGCAGAATTTGGCAAAATCACTCCCGTGTCACGAATACTTACAACGCAAGTGGCAAGCTAATTCAAGAATTGGTCGAAACGCCTAATTCGGCTGCTTGGACAAATGTCTCACGGACTTTATATGACGAAGCAACAGATGTGCAATTGCCTGTATGTAACGACGCCGTAAATATTTATCCCAATCCAACTTACAACGATAGTCAAGTTGAAATAAACGATAAAACGTTGACAATCAGCAACATACAATTGTTTAATGCCGTTGGTCAATTGTTGTACACGCTTAAAATTGAGGGCAACAATTCGATTTTTTCCTTCGCGCCAATAGGCTTAGCGCAGGGCATTTATACTTTAAAAATGGAGACATCAAAAGGCGTGTTGGTTAAAAAATGGATGAAATTGTAGGATTTATTGTCCTATTTTATACAAAACGAAAGCCCCCTTTACGCGTAAAGAGGGCTTTCGTTTTGTTATTTTATAGCAAAAAACGGCATTTATACTGAGGGGTCACGCCGAAAGGTTTTAGGCTTTCATCTTTATCAATTTCTCAACATCATCTTTATTGAGACCTAAAATACCTGCAATTTTTTCAGTAGAAAAATTTGGCTTAAGGGATGTACGCCATGTGTTGCAGAGATACCTAATTAAAATACGGTATCGCAAAACCGATAATTACGAATAAAAAAGCCGCCACACCGAATTGACTTCGACGTGGCGGCTTTTATTATACGACAATAAAATATTAGGATTTTCAATGGTTTTAAGGTTTAATTTACCTCATTCAAGATTTAGAACATCTAGGAGTGAAAAAAAACAGGGCGAAGTTTCGAAGAACGAAAGCAACACCCTGTATAACCCCAAAAAACCAAATGAAAACAATCTACATATATAGTCTCCTAAGAGGAGAAAATAACTCTTTAGTCATATTTGTATAACAACCTTAAAATCTATTTGTTCACATGAACAAGAAAAAAGATTGTGTTTGCCTGTTAAGTTGACATTCTGACGAAACGATTTTTAAAAGTCACATTTTTTAAGAAACCAAACAAATAAAAAATGATTTTTTTCCTATTTTTTATTAAAACGTTTGAAGTACCTTAAATATTGCCGACTAAAACAATTCTTAAACTAACTATGAATATTGGATTAACATTATAACCATGGCACAAAGGTAAATTTATTTTTCAAATATTTCCAACTTTAAATTGTCAAAAAAACGTTTTTCTTTAAATTTTATTTTTTTCTGATTGATTCATCGCACTTAAAAATTCAAAGACGAGAGGTTGAAAACATATAAACAACTAATTATCAATAAGTTACGCCATTACCTATTCGACAATCCACAATTTTCGATTTGAGGTTTATAAATTGTTTAATGCGCCCATTTCGCTGTTTGAATCATTGCTCTCGGGTATTGAACGCCTAATTTAATTGCGTATTTGCTTTGTTCAGAATCGGTCAAAGTATCGGGGCGATGAATTTTTTCGACTGGTACGTCTTTCAATTCGGGCAACCACAAACGCACGTAGTCTCCTGCCCCGTCATAGCGTTGGGCTTGGGTCAAAATATTGAAATAACGATTTTCACGTGGGTCGTTGCCGACACCTGCGACATACGTCCAGTTGCAATAATTTGAGCAAGGGTCATAGTCAACTAATTGACTTTCAAACCACTCCGCCCCCATAATCCAATTGACAAACAAATCCTTGGTCAGAAAACTCGCCACATTTTGACGGCCTCGATTCGACATAAAACCCGTCAATTTGAGTTCGCGCATATTGGCGTCAATAAACGGAATCCCCGTTCGACCTTCTGCCCACAGCGAGAAAAGACGCTCGTCATTTTGCCATTTTTTATCAGCTTTGCCCGCTAGACCACCCATTTTGAAAATATTATTGCCATATTTTTTACCAACGAGCCGAAAATAATCGCGCCACAGCAGTTCAAAAAACAACCAATAAGTTGATTTGTTATCGCCGCGTTCGCGCTCATATTTTTTCAATTCTTTATAAATCATTTTGGGCGACAGGCAGCCTTGCGCCAAATACGCCGAAAACTTGGATGAATAATCGCCACCAATCATACCATTTCGGGTTTCTTCGTAGGTTTTCACCAAATTTGAATCCCATAGATAATAACGTAGCCGCTTCAAAGCCTCCGTTTCACCGCCTTTGAAGGGTAAAACGGCGCGTTTATCCATTTCAGAATCTTCGTGGCCAAAATCTTGAAGCGTAGGCAATGCACCCGCTTGACAGTCGTAAGTCGTTTTTACGAGTAGGTCGGGCGTCGGTAAGGGCTCACGCACGGGCGTAATGCGTTCGGTTTCTTTCCTAAATTGGGTGAACATATCGGGCGTATGCGGTACAGGAAAGGGCAAATCAGCTGTGTAATACAACATTTTTCCACGTGTATAACGTATCTCTTGACCAATTGACCACAGTTTTTGTTCCAATTTATCTTGCACTTTTACTTCTTCGGCAGTCCGTTCGCGGTTGCAAAAAACCCACGAAGAGCGTGATAGACGTGCTAAATCAAACAAAATATCTTCGGGTTTTCCAACGCGCACGACAAGTTCAGCACCGCGTTTTTGTAGGTTTTCACGTAGGTCAGCCACACTTTCTAAAATAAATTTGGCGCGAAATTTTCCCGTTTTGGGAAAACCGAATGATGTTTTGCCTTTGAAAATCCGCTCGTCAAATATATACACGAACACCGTTTCTTCGGCACTTCGTAGGGCTTCTTGAATGGCTTCGTTGTCGTGCAAGCGTAAATCGCTCCGAAACCAGACGATGGCGCGTTTTTGTTTCATAATCTCTGCTGTTTAAATAGGAAAATTTCAAATTTCAGATTCCCAATTTCAAGATGCAATAAGTTGATTATCAGGAGTTTGCAAAATGAAACTGTGAACGTTGTCTTGAATCAATTCTTAAGCGTTTTCAAGTAAGGTGAAACGTTTGTCCCTTATTCTAAAACATCGTTATCAAAAATATCTAACAAAGGCACGGCGCAAAAGTTGTTTTTCAAAGAAAAAAACTTTAAAGAGGCGCACAATACTGAGGGGCGACGATTGCAAGCAATCACCACCCCTCAGTAAAATAACGTGTTTCAACCCTTAAAATGTTAATGGACGTGGTCGTGACCACTTTCGGTTTCATAAAAAAAGATTATAAGTTCTGCTTTTGCAAAGCCGCAAAAACCGCTGTTAAATACCGTTGCAAGGTAGGTATTCTTTATAAAATGTATATTTAAAATTACACATTATTTACAAAAAAATTTATTTTATACCCCTCAGTAAGTAGGAATAAATGATAAATGATGAGTTCTTAGGAACGTTAAGTAAATAAAAGCGTATTTTACTGGCTCTTTCTCGCTGCGCTCGAAAATCGCCATCTGAAGGATTTTTTAGGAGGCAGCTTGTT
>JAYSRS010000093.1:0-2236 GCA_043720935.1 Saprospiraceae bacterium | reverse complement strand
ACAACTTTTTGACATCCTATATATAACGTGTCAAAATTTGTAGATTTTAGAAAAAATGCCTTGAAAAGCATTCAGCACGTTAAAATACTGAGGGGGTGTCCCCGACATGAACAATAATTAATTTTTACAACTTCGCTTTTGAAATGGGCTATAAGCAAGATTTCAAATTGCAAATTTCAAGAAGGCAGGGGCTATCCCATCGCGTGTAAAATTTGACATCTGGCATCCGAGATACTGAGGGGTCTCCCCGACATGAACAATAATTAATTTTGACAAACTATATTTCTTGAAACACCGAACAAATGCTTCACGCATTAAACGACTAATCCCGTTTCAACGCATCCTACAATACTTTTTCAAATGAAGAAAGCCTTACTTCTCGCCTTACTTCTCGCTTTTATAGGCTCTTTTGCCGCAGAAGCACAAGTGATAACGGCGCAGCAATACGAGACAAAAGCCGATTATGCTTTTGAGTTACGCGATTACAACACCGCGTTGTCGCACTATATGACCATCCTAAAAGATGAGCCGGCCCGCGACGACCTTTATTGGAAAACCGCCGAAGCAGCGCGTTTGACTCGTCATTACGCCACGGCTGAATACTATTACGAAGCCCTTTCCAAGACCGAAGAAGGTAAAAACCAACCTTTGTTGGACTATAAATTGGGTTTGGTGAAGAAAAATCGTGGTAAATACGAAGAAGCCGTTGTGCGTTTTCAAAAATACCTAGATGCCAACGCCACGGGCGAAGTCGCTACTTTGGTGGCTACCGAAATTGAATTGTCAAAATGGGCGGCAATTGAAAGCAAAAAAGGCAACTATACGGTGACGCATTTGAACGAAAACATCAATACGGGCTACATTGACGCCGCACCCGTTCAGATTGGTTCAATCCTCTATTTTTCTTCTGCTTACCAAGCCACACCTGCGGATAAGCTCGTTACGCACGTCTTTGCAACCAATTTTCAAGAAAAAGCCTTGCCTTTGAGCATCAACTCGAAAGCGGAGGGCATTCACACAGCACATTATGCTGTGATGCAAGACGGTCGTCGTTTGTTTTACACATTGAGTACAATGAACGAAAGTGGTGATTTTGACACCCAAATCTGGACGCGCTCAAAAGACGCGGACGGCACTTGGGGCTTCGCCAAAATCTTGGATTCGACCATCAACATGAAGGGTTTTACGACCACGCAACCAAGCGTTGGATTTGACAAAGCGCGCAATAAAGACGTGTTGTACTTCGTCTCAAATCGGCCTGGCGGCAAAGGGGCTTTGGATATTTGGTACGCCGATATTGACAAAGAGGGCAATGCTGGCATACCTAAAAACCTATCGGCGGTTAACTCCGCAAAAGACGACGTGACGCCGTTTTTTATGACCGAACAGCAAATTTTGCTCTTTTCTACTGAGGGGGGTAAAAATTTCGGTGGATTCGACATTTTCAAAATAAAAAAAGAGGGCAACACTTGGTCAGCCCCTGAAAACCTAGGCGCGCCGATAAATTCAAGCTACGATGACCTTTATCCATCGTTTTCACCCGAAACAGGCCGTTATTTCATTGTCTCAAACCGCGAAGGTGGGATGTGTTCATCGAAAGAAAAAGATTGTATATGCAATGATATTTATATGCAAGAAATCAAGGCCCAACTTGAATCGGCTTCTTTTTACGCCGCTACGGGTGTCGCTTTGACGGGTTGCCGCTTCGATTTGTTGGATGCTGCTACGGGTCAAGTGATTAAATATGACATTAATTTGGAGGGTAATAACTTCAATTATCCCCTCGATTTGAACAAAAGCTATTTAATAGTGGGGTCGAAAAAAGGCTATTTGTCGGACACCGTTTCGTTTAATACAAAAGGCTTATACGAACCCGTCACGACTATCAGCAAAAAGCTCAATTTACGGTCGAATATCAAGCTAGAAGTTTTGGTTTATGACAAAGTAAGCAATAAAAAATTGGATGGCTCGACGGTGACGATTTCTACTTTGGATGGTAAAATTCTGAAAAAAGAAGTGTTGACGGGCAATCAATTGTGGTGGACCGAATTGGAATTTGGTACAACTTACCGTGTTACCGCCACCAAGGAAACCTACGATAAGGATGAAAAAACTCTCGTTACTGAGGGGTATATGACGATGACCAAAACGGAGTACCGCGTTGAATTGTACCTCGCACCGTTTTCGGGTTTGCCATTGACTTTGTATTTCCACAACGACGAACCCGATGCAAACA
>JAYSRS010000092.1:0-2237 GCA_043720935.1 Saprospiraceae bacterium | reverse complement strand
GTGGAGGATAACGGATTCTCCACAGCTCGCACAACGCGCTGATTGTCAATAAGTTACAAGGCGACTAAAAACGGTTCAAAAAGCGAACCTAAAGCGTATTATTTTTGAGCCGCTTCAACTGCCGCCCGAACCCCGAACAATCGGAGTTGGAGCATCACCACATCGAATAGTTTTTGTTCGATGCAACTGCGGAGTATATCACGGCGGGTTTCGTCGGTTTTGAGTTCTAGGAACTCGCCGTAAGTCGGCTCTGATGAAAAACAACCGCCGTAGGCTTTCGTGAAAGCGGTATAAATCGGCTGCTTTTTAACCTCGGCGATAGCGCGAGAATCGCAAATTGTGATGCCTAAGTCTATCCGCGCAAACTCCACGGCGGCTTGGCTTTTAATAGCCTCGGCGGTCGGCAAATCTTCTGCGCGGCTTGGGACTGTGAGTTGACCAAAGCTCACCAATGGTAACAACATCGCCCCTATCAGTATCAATTTCCTCATTTCAAATTCGAGTAAGTTTCCGCAGTCGCGCACAGCGCGTCGGCGTATTGGTAGATGTCGTCGAGAGTTTTAAGTTCAACCTTCGTTTCTTTTTTCGCGTCGTCGAAATAGCCCAACTGCTTTTTGGCGGTGTTGAAATACAACCGACAGACGGTGCGGCGGATATTGTCATCGAGTATGACATTAAAATAAGACAGCGTGTCGCGGTAGTCAATCCGTTGGGCTTCAACTTTAGAGCGTAAAATGCTCTTTACGATGTAGAAACCTTCGATTTCTTCTTCCGTCGTCACGATTTCTTTGCCTGTTTCGACGGCTTGGGCAGTCTGTACTGAGGGCGTCACTTCGACGGCTTGAAGCTGCATGGTTTCCTCGTTTGTCAAGGCGTTTTTAAGGCGTTCGGTTATCATGTCGCCCACGACGTTATGCACGGATTTCTTGACAAACTCTGAAAATTGAAAAATCACTTTTTCAGTCTTAACGCCCGTATAAACCTTACCAACGATGAAGCGGATAAAATCCGCGCTCGGCGTTTTCAATTCTGTTTGAAGCAAATTCTTAATCTCATTGGTATATTTCATTTCACTTGCGCTCGATACGATATTGGTGACATCAAAATACGATTTGTGAAATTTTTTCAGTTCTTCAATTTGTGGTTCACGGAGGTCGGTGAAGTCAATTTCCAAAAAAGGCTTGTCGTCCATGAGGTTCGTTTCCACCAAGTCGGTGTAAAAACGGTAACGAATGCCATTTGTCAATATCGCAAATTTGGCTTTCGAGACCGTGAAATACCGCACAATTTGATTGTTGTGGGCTTCCAATTTCTCGCGCCAATGCTTGCACTCAATCAAAATGACGGGAACATTATCCCGCATAATCGCATAATCTACTTTCTCGCCTTTTTTCGTGCCTACGTCGGCGGTGTATTCAGGAACAACTTCCATCGGATTGAACACATCATATCCGAGCGTCTGCATGAAGGGCATAATAAAGGCGTTTTTCGTCGCTTCTTCTGTGCCGACGATATCCTTCATCTTCACAACGCGCTCCGCCAACGCCTTAACTTGGTCTTTGAAATCCATTTTTTTTACTTTAGGGATGAATTAATATTTTCGTTTTGTGTAGCTCCCCTCAGTATATTTCTCGTTTTTCTATTTCTTTTCCATCAATACCAAAATCAATCGTTCCTTTTCCGCAAGCAATGCCTGTAAGTGCGCCACGTCGCTCACTGTGTATTGCTGATTGTTGCCATGCCCGTTGGCAAGCTGTACGTTGATGTTGCTCCCGTCGCCCGCGCCACGCTCCATGCTGCCCTCTCCGCGCATTAACCACTCCGCAGAGACGGAGGGGTAAGCGTCAAGAATAGATTTTAATTTATTGTACCCTATTGACTTTTCGGGATTTTCTCTTAAATGACTAATTTCAGAAGTAGCCCAATTGACCTTTTTTAAAAATGCGCTTTGGTTTTTTTCTGATTCAATCAGCGCAAAAATTCTGTCTGCAAAGTTCAAAATGTTATTTTTTATACTTTTTTGAAAAAAAATTTAAAATCACAACTTGTTGATTCATAATTGTTTGTGTGAAATTTTAGAAATGTTTACCAATTTTAGAAAAAATAATTAGCAATTATATTTGCTAATGTGAAAGTATTATTACTACATTTGTCCCAACAAAGCAACTAAGTAATTTAGTAACAGAAATACTAAATAAAATACTAAGCGGCGAAATTAGAAAATATTTCAAAATCTC
>JAYSRS010000091.1:0-6245 GCA_043720935.1 Saprospiraceae bacterium | reverse complement strand
ACAGGAAGCCGCTTGTTTTCATAACTTTTGGAGGGTTACAAACCCTCCAAAAGTTGTTGGTTCTTAATTTTTAGAAAACTTCACCGTTGCGTTGCCCACTTTGAAGAAATAAACACCGTTTGGTAAATAGCTGATAATCAACTCTTTCTGACCTGTCAATTGTCCTGACTGAACAGCTTGACCGACCAAATTATAGATGCTGAAACCAACTGTTTCCTCGCTGTCTAAGCTGATAGTGAGTTTGTCAGATGCCAAAGTTGGATAAACTTTCAATGCACCGTTTTTAGCTGTTCCAACAACTGAAACGACTTTCGATAGGGTCGTTGTTCCATCATTATCTACTTGTTTTAAGCGGTAATAATCCCGAATTACTGAGGGGGTCAAATGTTCAAACGTATAATTGTTTTTGACGTTTGTTGTTCCATTACCCTTAATTTTATCGCTAATGGGTTGGAAATCAAGGCCATTTGTCGCGTGTTGCACCTCAAAATAAGCATTATTTTTTTCCGAAGCCGTTGACCAAGTAATCACGTTTTTAGTCCCTTTCGATTGTGCTGAAATATTGAGCAAATCAACCGACAAAGCGTTTTGATTGCCTACAACAAAAGGCGAAAAGTTAGCGAAACCCGCAGCCGTTGCCGTGTAAGGCCCTGCACCGCCAAGCGTTGCTAATTTGAAAGCATCCCAAATCATGCCGTTGAAATGGGCAATTTCAATAGTGTTTCCGCGAACAAACGAACCGCCTTCGCTGCCAACTGGCCATTGAAATGTCAAAGCAGCATTGTTTACAGTACCGTCTCCTACTGCGGGGGTTACATTCCATTCAAGTTGTACCATTTTAGCAGGTACAGAAGGTGAACCCGAGAAGGTTGTACGCACTTTTGCAGAAAAATCACGCGAGGTTGCTATGTTATCAACTTTTACGGGTGCGTAGGCCGTAGCTGTACCAACAGGGAATGTTTTTTCACCTGCCATATTTAGTGCTGTTAACGTTCCTGCACCATTGGTAACGATGTAAGAAGTGCTGCTACCGCCCGAAATAGATGTTGCTATGATATTCCCTGTGCCTGTTGTGCCAAGTGTGATATTGCCCGATGTTAATGTCAAAGTGCCATTAATTGTGAGCGTTACACCATCATCAACTGTTACTGTACCTCCATTTACGATTAAGTTATTGAGGGTTTGATTGGTAGAAATTTGAAGCGTGCCGCCTGTAACGGTGACGTTGTTCGTTGCGGGGATTGTTGTGCCACCCGTTTTGTTTAGACGCAATGTACCTGAAGAAACGGTAGCTAGTCCAGAATATGTGTTTGTTATTGTTAGGGTTACACCGTTGTCAATAGTTGCTGTACCACTACTTACAGTTAAGTCATTAAGGGTTTGATTGGTGGAAACTTTAAGCGTTCCACCAGATACTGTTACGTCATTTGTTGCAGGGATAGTTGTTCCGCCTGTTCTGTTAAGTTGTAGAGTACCACTAGAAACAGTAGTCAATCCTGTGTAAGTATTTGCACCTGTTAGAGTTAAAACACCTGCACCAGCACCTGCTTTGGTAAGTTTATTAGCACTACTAATGATTGAACTAATGGTTATACCACCCGTACCATCAATATTAACAATGTTGTCTGTTACATTATTAAGTACTACACCTAGTGTACCAGAGCCATTTTGAATAGTAAGAACAGAATTGCTTGAATTACGTAGAACAACGTTCGGTATGCTATTAATTGTTGCGCCGCTGAGGGTTACAGTACCAGATGTAGCAGAGCTATTACTAATGGTTAGCACGCGAGTTCGCGTAGAAGCAACTTCAATAGCCCCTATTGAAAGGGAGCTTGTACCCATGTTAATACCCGACGTTGTAGCTGTTCCAGTATTGGCAAATTGAGCAATATTAGAAGTTAGCCACGCCGTTGACGCTGTACTAGGCGACCAGTTAGCTGCTGTGTACCACGCCGTTGCCGTCGTTGCGTTAGCCCAAGCGATTGTTTGCCCCGACACCAAATTCGGCAATAAAACTAAAACAAGCCCCAAGGCTTTAAAAAAAATAAAAAACACGTTAAAAAGTTTCATAATTATAAGATTAAATAAGTGATTGAAAAAAGTGTTGTAAGATAGAAAACAAGGGTTCAATAATGACTACTGAACCCTAATTTTAGGAAAAATACTGAGGGGGTATGAAAAGAGATTTATTGCTTAGAAAACTTTACGGCATCACCTGCAACTTGCAAGATATACATACCTTTTGCCAATTGGCTCACATTAATATCTAATGCATTTACCATGCGACCCGACAAAACGGTTTGACCCATCATGTTTGTAATCGTGAAAGTTTCTTCTTTGTCCGAAGTGGTCAAGACATTGATTTTATCGGTGGCCAAAGTTGGGAACACTTTTGCGCTGCCTTTGCCCGTTGTGTTGACGGCGACGGTTTTAGACGTTGTGGTTTTGCCGTTGTAATCCACTTGTTGTAGGCGGTAATAATTCGTGCCAAGTGAAGGGGCTTCGTCCATGAATTCGTAGTTGTTCAAAGCGACGGAGTTGCCGACGCCTTTCACTTGACCGATTGTTTGGAAGGTGGCACCGTCCGTGCTGCGTTGCACATCGAAGTATTGATTATTGAGTTCGGTAGCGGTTTGCCAAGCAAGTTTGTTGGTTGTTCCCGCTTTTTTAGCGGTGAAAGAGACCATTTCAACGGGGATAGCGACCATTGAGATTTGGAAATCATCAACGCCCATCATGTCATCTGATCCAGCAGGATTTCCGTCAAGAAAACGAAAATGAATGGTTGAACTTGTTGGAATGTTGATACCCGACAATGTGAAACTAATCATTGTTGAGCTAAGTGGTGCTGTTGAGCCAGCTACTGAGGTTGCGGTAGTGGATGGACTTGTATAAACTAATTCAGGGATGCGTATCCAAGTGCCGTTCACGGTATCAATACCCGTTGCACCAATGGCATACTCCACATACATAGTATCTGGAAGGCTAGTTGCCCGAGCGGAACGCCAAGTTTCGCCCAAGTATGAGACGCTCATAGAAGTAATACTAGATGCAGCATTGTTTACGAAACTTACGCCATAAAGAGGTGACAAACTACCACTTCTCAAAGCACCTAAAGCACGGTCTGCGGCTGAACCCATGCTGTATGTATTGCCAGAATTTGAGGCACCATTGTTGGCGGCATAAATTTGGTCGGCTGCTGCCCCGCCTTTTTCTAACATTACCCAACCAGTTGGAAGAGTTGAAGATGTACCAGTTGTGGCCAGCGTGTTAAAATCCTGAGCGTACGAAAAACTGTTGTTCGTAATACTGATTTGTGCAATCATTGACGTCAAAGCCAACAAAGCGAATAAAAGTGTAAATAATTTTTTCATAATTGATGAAAGTTTTAACGTAATTAAGGAAATGGATTTTGATTAATACTATTTTCATTAGTGGTGCAAAGGTAGATTAACTAGATGTGATGCAATATTACGGTTTTGTTAAGTCTTTGCGATGCTAAAATAGTTGCTTTTTTTTGTGAAAATGCAATTTTAACAAAAAAGTTAGCTTAGTAAACTAATTGATAATCAATGTATTGCGAAAAAACGAATATATTAAATTAGATTTTTAAACCAATATAGGTGTGCGGTGTGAGTTGACGCAATTCTTCTTTTACGTCTTCCGACACATCTAAATTTTCGATAAATTCACCAATTTCTACCTTCGTAATCGCTTCTTTTCCACGGGTTAAGGCTTTTAAAGCGTCGTAAGGATGCGGGTAATTTTCGCGGCGCAGGATGGTTTGTATGCCTTCGGCAATGACCATGTAATTGGCTTCGAGGTCGTCGTAGAGTTTTTGTTCGTTCAACAATAATTTTCCGACCCCCCTCAGTATAGATTGCATTGCCACGCTCGTATGTGCGAACGGAACGCCGATGTTGCGTAGGACAGTTGAGTCTGTCAAGTCGCGTTGCAGCCTTGAAATCGGGAGTTTTGCGGCCAAATATTCAAATAAAGCGTTCGCCAAGCCTAAATTGCCTTCTGCATTTTCAAAATCAATCGGGTTGACTTTGTGCGGCATTGCCGACGAACCAACTTCTCCCGCCTTGGTTTTTTGTTTGAAATAATCCACCGATACGTATGCCCACACGTCGCGGCAAAAATCAATCAATATTGTATTGATGCGACCGACGGCTTGAAACAACGCGGCCATATTGTCATAATGTTCAATTTGAGTGGTGTTTTGCAGCCGTTCTAAGCCCAAGTATTCAGATACGAATTCGTCTGAAAACCGCCGCCAATCAATCAATGGATAGGCAGCTAGATGTGCGTTGAAGTTGCCCGTTGCGCCGCCAAATTTGGCACTGTAAGGAATTTGTTTCAGCAGAACTAATTGATTATCAAGGCGTTCGACAAAAACGTGAATTTCTTTTCCGAGTGTTGTCGGGCTTGCAGCCTGTCCGTGTGTACGAGCGAGGAGGGGAATGTCTTTCCAGTTTTGAGCGCGTTCGGCGAGTTCCGTTCTGACTTTTAGGAGCATCGGCAAGTAAATACGCTCAATAGCGTGTTTTATACTGAGGGGGGTTGCCGTGTTGTTCACGTCTTGCGAAGTCAATCCAAAATGGATAAATTCTTTGAATTGTGGAATATCCAAATCATCAAATTTTTCCCGAAGGAAATATTCAACGGCTTTGACATCGTGGTTTGTGGTGCGTTCAATTTCTTTAATCCGTTCGGCATCGGCAAGGCTAAATTGCTCAAAAACCAAGTCAAGTGCTTCAATTTTTTCTTCTGAAAAATTCGCTAATTGCGGCAGAGGATAATTGCAAAGCGCGATAAAATATTGAATCTCAACGAAAACGCGGTAGCGAATCAATGCAAATTCGGAAAAGTAGTCGGCGAGTTCTTGCGTCTGTTTGGCGTAGCGTCCGTCAATCGGAGAAATAGATGTGAGCATGATGTTGTCTTGTTTTTTGGGCAAAGGTAAGTGGTGGCTTAAAAAGATGGTATCAATTAAACGTATTTAATTGATTAACATAAGACTGAACGGTGGTTGCGTCAATTTCAAGCAGTTCGGCTATTACCTCTACGGAATCTCCTTTTATAAACAGTTTTTCAATCAAACGCGATTGTTTGTTTAAAAATGCTTGTTCAGCGCGTTGCTTATCTTGTTCAGCGCGTTGCTTATCTTGTTCAGCGTTTTTCACAATTTCTTCTATTTCCTCTTTAACATCGCGCATGACTTGGCGCCGAACGGAGTCATTATAGTTTTGTACGCCTATGGCATACGCTTCAAAATCGGTGACGTATTCAAAATCGTCGTGCGTCAAAACGGTTGTTTTTAATTTTTCCATGACTTGAATAAATATTGGATTTTTTGAATATTTTTTAAAATCATCTGCTGTATTGTTGGGGTTTCTAGTTCTAGCTGCGAACTCAACCCACGGAAAATATGCCTTATCTTCTTGAAGATTTCTCAATATATTGGGTTGAAACATAAAAATCAAACGATTTGTTGACAGGAAATCAAGATTTTTATGCTTGTTGTCCATAACTTTCAAAACCTCCGCCCGACAGCGCTTCGATGTTCTTTTCTTTCCATAAATCGTCGTCGTGCAAAAATGCACTCGCCACTTCGGGAAAAATTGAGTAAGAAATAATGTCGTCCGTAAAATTCAAATTATCATCTACCATCCAAACAATGGTTGTAGTCGGCTCTACTTGGTCGTAACTTTTTGTTTTATACGTTTTTCCGTTAGGCATTGGAATCGCAACGGGTTTCAAATTTTCTAATTGCAAGGATGTGTTGTTGCAAAAATACAAATAAAAACGCTTTACAACGTCGCCTTTATACCATTGCTGCATATCAAAAATAACAAATTCGCCATTGATTTTACAACGGTAATCAAATTCAACTAACGCCGCGTCGTCCGTTATTTGATGCTTGCGGGGCAATGGCTCAATAGACGTTATTTTTACGCCTAAAAGATCTTCTAAAAACTGCTTGACGATTTGAGTTTCTCTAAATACGCGTTCAAAAAAACGGTTGTAGTTCAATGGTGCAAGGTACATAGCTGTCTGTTTTGTTTGCTCAATTATACGTTTTTATTTATGTTTTCAGTAAATTTATGTCTTAAAAACGTAGCAATTTACGACTATTATTAAATTTCGCAAACAAACAACCATTTTTTTTCAAAAAAAAACGGAATGAAGCAAATTGCCTCATTCCGAACGCTTTAATTAACCTCATTTATTTAACA
>JAYSRS010000090.1:0-2241 GCA_043720935.1 Saprospiraceae bacterium | reverse complement strand
CGCTTTTATTTACTTAACGTTCCATAGTGAAAAGCGTGTGAAAAAAAAATAAGATGATACAGTCTGATACAGTTTGATGAACGCCAACGTGAGCGACGTTTTTTGCATAGCGGGTTAACGTTAGCGCGGTTTGAACCACGCCGACGTTTTTTACTTATGCCGACTTATTAAAAGGATAGGTGTTTAAGACATAGATTTATACATAATTTATTGTTGTTTGACTATACTTTATTCTAAGCAAATAATGTTTTGTTTTGAATCGGTAGGACAAAATTAGAATAAAGAAAAAGGAACAACTGTAAGATTTACGGTAACGTTACCGAATAGATAACGGTAGTCGCAAACGTCGTCGAAGTTTAAAACCTCGACGACGTTGCTTTAATAAAAAAAAAGGTCAAAATACTGAGGGGGTCAAAAAACGTTTACATTTGTGTTATGGAAAAGAAAATATTGCCTATTGGCCGTCAATCATTCCGCAAATTGCGGCAGCAAAACTGCGTTTACGTGGACAAAACGCCGTTTATTCATGAACTTACGCGGCAAGGTGGGATGTATTTTTTATCGCGTCCGCGTCGTTTTGGTAAGTCTTTGTTATTGTCAACGATGGAAGAATTGTTCAAAGGCAGTCAAGAACTGTTTACAGACACTTGGATTGCCGATAAATGGGACTGGACAAAGAAAAATCCTATTCTTCACATTTCTTTCAATGTCGTTGACTACGAAGAACAGGGTTTGAAAATTGGGATTGAACGTACATTGCTTGAATTTTATAAAGATTATAGCTTAATCCCTTCAGATGGTGCAAGTATCAAAGCCTTGTTTTTTGACTTAATAAAACAACTTTACAAACGGGACGGTGAAGTCGTAATTTTGATTGATGAATACGACAAACCCATCATTGACCATTTGGAACACAACAGAATTGACAAAGCCAAAGAAAACCAAGAGATAATGGCCTTGTTTTATGGCGCGTTGAAGGATGCAGATGCCTATATTCGACTGCTGTTTATTACAGGCGTCTCTAAATTTGCGCGGGTGTCGCTGTTTTCTAAGTTGAATAATTTGATGGATTTAACCCTTCATCCACGTTATACCACAATGTTGGGCTATACGCAAGAGGAGTTAAACAGTAATTTTGCAGAATACCTTGATGAAGCCCTTAATAAATTTCCACATTATACACAGGAAGCGTTTTTGGCTAAAATCCGCTTATGGTATAATGGTTACAGTTGGGATGGCGTTAATAAATTGTACAATCCTTTTGGCATTCTGCTATTTTTAAGCAGCCAAGATTTTCAGGCTTTTTGGTTTGAAAGCGGTACGCCGTCGTTTTTGGCAAAAAAAATGCGCGAAGAAGCCTTCTTTAGTGCCGATAATATCGAAGTCAATGCCGATTTTTTAAGCCAATACAGTTTAGACAATATTGAGTTAACCTCACTGATGTTTCAAACGGGTTATTTAACCATCAAAGAAAAATTTGAAGATGGTGAACTCGTTTTATCTTACCCAAATCGGGAAGTCCGCCGAGCGATGTACACTTTTTTGATGGATGGTATGGCCCCCACGCGAGGCGGAAACGGTACGAGCGTTTTGCACCTTAAAAAAGCATTTTTAAGTAATGATTCGGTGAAAATAGAAGCGATTTTGGTCGCCACGTTTGCCAATTTGGCGTTCGATGTTTATACCCATCAAACACAGAAGCAAGTCGAAGGTTTTTATCATGGTTTGGTGCATCTGCTGTTCAAATGCTTGGGTTTGTATATGCAATCAGAAGTGCATAGTGCGCAAGGCCGCGCCGATTCGATTGTTGAAACACCAACGCACATTTACATTTTTGAATTTAAGATTAACAGCGATGCCGACACAGCGTTTCAGCAAATCATTGATAAAAAATACACTGCACCTTTCACCGCAGACAGCCGGGCTAAAATAGGTATTGGCGTTAATTTCAATTCAATCACAAAGCAATTAGAAGGCTGGAAAAGCGACAGGATTCTTTAAAAAGGGGTAAAAAACTGAGGGGGATAAAAACAAAACGTCGGCGAGGTGCAAACCTCGCCGACGTTTTGTTTTTTGTCATTCAGAAGGAATCTCTATTGTCTGTGTTTTGATAACACCACAGACAATAGAGATTCCTTCTGAGGAACGTTAAGTAAATAAAAGCGTATTTTACTGGCTCTTTCTCGCTGCGCTCGAAAATCGCCATCTGAAGGATTTTTTAGGAGGCAGCTTGTTTTTTGA
>JAYSRS010000089.1:0-19130 GCA_043720935.1 Saprospiraceae bacterium | reverse complement strand
TTTGCGACATAAAACCGATAATTCCGAAAAGAAATCCCTTTAAATCAGTCGTATCCCTAAAATCAGTGGGCCATTTTAGCCACTTGCGTAACATGAGTCAATAATTATTCATAGCATCTTACATTGCCTTGAAATTTGAAACCCCTTGAAATTCCCCTAAAAAAGTAGAGCGCCGACCATAGACCGAAATCTATTAGCCGACGCTCATTACCCCTCGTTGTCCCATAAGGGCTCGAACCTTAAATAACTGAATCAAAATCAGTCGTGTTACCATTACACCATGGGACAAAAGTGCCTTTCTCTAAAAGCGACGCAAAGATACTAGCTCAATTCGTTTCTGCAAGTATTTTTCTATTTTTTTTAGTTAGAAATTAAAAAAAATAAAAACAGACTGCCCAAAGCTGTTTAAAACGTGCCGATACTGAGGGGGGGACTTTTATGTTTTTATGAACCAGCAATTTCCGCTTTAGGATTCTTACGGCGGCGTAGCTGCCAAATCTTGGTAATATTTAAACGCTTCACCAATTTTATACGCGGTGTAACGGCGAAACAAGCGGTTATACCGCAGAATCTGAAATCCCCTCAGGCCAAATCTTCTCAAAACTATTTCGGAATTATCGGCTTTATGGTACGGTGCACGTTCGGGGAACTTTTAAAGTTCCCCGAACGTTGAATTACATTGATAATCAATGAGTTACAAATTATTAATTAGTCAAAAATGCTTTTGTACCATAAAGCCGATAATTCCGAACTATTTTATCACAATTTATTCAACAATGAATTTCTTGACCAAATATTTGCCGCCTTTTTCCACTTTGAGCATATAAATGCCTTTCGCAAAAGTCGAAACATCAATACGCGCCGCCTCATTTATGTTGTGTTGCGCTTGAACCAAACGGCCCATTGCGTCAAAAATTGTTAAATGTGAAGCAGAATCGACCCCCTCAGTATTAGGTTCAATGTCGATAAAAAGTTGGCTCAACACAGGATTTGGATAGATTTTTACGGTATTTTTGAGCAAATGATAGTCCGCAATGTCCGTATTCAAGCCAATACCTAAGCAAATATCCGATTTTACAACTGTAATGGCCTCTCGGCGCAAATTGCTCGTTCGTTCATCGCCGCCTTCGACAAACACCACATTCGTCGAATCTTTTACCGTAAATGGAGATACCGTAAAATTAAAGCTCTTGACTTTGCAAGACGAACCCGTACCCATATTGCCTTCTTTATCAATATGAATGGCATAACCCACGCCAAATCTGTTGCTCGGAACGTAGCCAAACGCCTCACCTGCAAGCATAACGCCGCCGTCAGCCGCCAAAACGCTCGAAATACCACGGCTTATTCTTGCTGAATCACCATAATATTTTGCCCATTTGAACACGCCATTTAGGTCAACTTTCATTGCGTAAGGGGCTTCGTGTTCTTGCACAATAACCGTGTCAAGCCCTCCTGCGGTTTTTGTCCGTACTGAATCATTATAACCTGGCTTGATATTGCCCGAAATAATGTATCCATCGCCTACATCAGCAACGGAGTAACCACGGTGGAATTTATCCGTTTCATGTCTAAATGCCCTGCACCAAAGCGTATCGCCCATTGCATTTGTTTTGATGGCAAAAGACGAGACAATCACCTCTCCGTTCGGTTGCGTCACACCTTGCTGACCGACCAACATAAAACCGCCGTCACGCGTCTGACGCACAAGCGGATACAACTGTGTTCCTGCCGTTGCGTAGCGTTTGCCCCAAACGACGTTGCCTGTTGCGTTAAATTTCACCAAAGCGGGGTCTAAACGCGATGCTTGAAAGAAATCACCCGCCATACCTGCGGCGATTGCACCGCCGTCGTTTGTTTTATCGACGGAAAAAAAAGGCACGGCTGCATTACCAAATTTTACAATTTGACCATTTTCGGGCGAGCCATTGCTACGCGTCAAAATGGCATAACCACGGCCATTAAATCCTTCGTAAGAAGCCCCAACGACCAAAATGTCACCACTGTTCAAAACGGCAGCGTCGCGGGCTTCGTCAATATCAGTCCCGCCAAATTGCGTTGACCATTGGATAGCGCCGCTTGCACTAATTTTTGCGAGCAACATTTCACCCGTTCCGTCAGGCAAAACGTTCCAGCCACTTACCACAAAACCACCATCAGGCGTTTGGCGAATGCCCTCAGCTGCTTCGGTCGTGTCTGAATTAAAATTAACGGACCAAAGTACCGTTCCCAAAGAATCTGTGCGAATGACGCACATATCTCCCGCATTGCGGCGTGTTGTGTAGTTGCCCAAAAAGGCATAGCCACCGTCACTCGTCCGTGCGACATCCGCAAAAGATAAGGAAGATATGCTATCGGTACTCATTATTTTATATGTTTTCTGGAAGAGCGTCGCTGTTCGTTGAGCGGACGCGCAAAAGGTAATGAAAAACATGACCAGGCTGAGTAAAAGGTTTTTTTTCATCTTTTGATGTGACTGTTTGATTAAGAAAATAGAGATGATTTTGGTTAAGAATTCAGTCAAAATAAGGTTAAAATTATTCTTAAAGGTCTGATAATCAAATTGTTATCTTTAAATTCGTTGGTGCCGATGGGAAAGAAGCTGTTGTCGTGTTGCTGATAGTTCGCAAAGATGGATAAAAAGAAAACAAAGAGGTAATTAATGTTGTTAATTATTTTTTAAGCGCAATAACTTCACCCTAATGCCTTGAAAAATATGTCTTTCTCAATGTAACGCGTGCGTACACACATATATAACGTGTGTGACTAAAATGATGTACGCATTATTTTTCAATAAAAAAAGTGTAGTTTTGTCCGAATTTTTTAGTAGATAACCTATTTCTTAATGATTCAAAATATGTAAATTATGCGTTCATTTGTCTTAACCTTACTAAAAGTGTAGAAAATTTTGATATGATTCAAACTGTTTACAGCGATATTGAGTTGATACTTTGCGAGAATTAAATAATATTCGAAGGATAAAAAATAGCCCCCTCAGTATAAATACCATTTCTTCTCCTAAAAAATTGATTTATAATTATTTACATAAAAAACCGTCAATGGGACGGCTTAAATTTTTCACATGAAAAACGAGAATAAAGATTTGCAAAAAGCCCTAAAAAGTAATGCAAAAAAACTCACCGTCGCGGGTCTTCAAGACGCGATTTTGACCCTTTACGCGGAAAACGAAGGTAAAAAATTCTCCGCACGTCATATTATCGAAAAACTCGAAGTAGGCAATAACAAAGACTCCGTGCATTACGCCGTTGAGCAACTTGTAGGTAAGGGAAAACTATCAACGGACAGCGTTGACAACATCTTGTCGGCGCATCGAGGCAAGGACAAAAGCGACCGCAAAGGCAATAAAAACAAGGCAAAAGAGATTGGTGACAACTTAGAAAATGCCGAAAAACTAGCCGAAAATGCCGATGAAATGGCTGACCGCGTTCGGAAAGAAAAAGCCAATTTTCGCCAAAAACGCGAAGAAAAAGCGAAGAAAAGTGATAAAAAAGGCCACGAATCTAGCAAAAAAGACCCGTCGAAACGGTCTGAACCGCGTGAACTTAAATTGAAAAGTGGCGACAACGATGAACGTCGAAAGACACGCGGCGGCATTTTTGAAGGCGTCCTCGACGTAACGAAAAATGGCGCGGGTTATGCGATTTGCGAAGGCCAAGAACAAGACATTTACATTCCTCAAAAATTCCTCAACGGGGGCATGAAAGGCGACCGTGTGAAGGTTTCGGCGTATTTTCCCTCAGGAAAACGTCGTCCCGATGGTGAAGTGATTAAAGTTTTGCAACGGGCAACGGATGCGTTTATTGGCACGTTTCATTTCTCAAAAAACAACGGCTACGTGCAGACCGACCGCATTGATGTGCCTGAAATTTATGTCAAATTGGAAGACGCAAAAGGGTCGGAAGACGGCATGAAAGTCGTCGTTCAAGTCCTCGATTGGAACACCGAACGCGGCAAACGTATGACAGGACGTATTACAACCGTTTTGGGTATGGCAGGGTCGAGCGATATTGAAATGAAAGGCATTTTGATTAATAATGGTTTTAATATCGAATTTCCAGAAGAAGTCCTTGCTGAAACCGCTAAAATTCACGACGATACTGAGGGGGATGCTAAAAATCGCCGCGACTTCCGAGGCATCACAACGTTTACGATTGACCCGTTCGACGCCAAAGATTTTGATGACGCGCTGTCTTTTCAAGTCTTGGACAACGGCAATATTGAAATAGGCGTTCATATTGCAGACGTTACGCATTACATAAAACCAAATACGGCACTCGACAAAGAGGCGTATTTGCGTTCAACATCGGTCTATCTCGTTGACCGCGTGTGTCCGATGTTGCCCGAACGCTTGTCAAATGAACTCTGTTCGTTGCGACCGCTTGAAGATAAATTGACATTTTCCGCTGTTTTTGAGTTCGACGAAAAGCATAAAGTCGTCAAAAAATGGTTTGGTAAGACAATTATTCATTCAAATCGCCGCTACGCCTACGAAGAAGCGCAGGAAGTTTTGCAGTCGGGCGAAGGCGATTATGCCGACGAACTCTTGAAACTGAACCAAATTGCCTACGCTTTACGCAAAAAACGCTACAAAGACGGGGCGATTAATTTTGAAACAGATGAAGTAAAATTCAAACTCGACGAAGCAGGTGTGCCGATTGAAGTCTATATCAAAGAGCGCAACGATTCGCATTTGTTGATTGAAGATTTTATGTTGTTGGCCAACCGTTCGGTCGCCGAATTTATGGCAAAACGCGACGACGCACCCCGTCGGAAAGGCGTCGAAGTGCCGTACATTTACCGAACGCACGGCTCACCCGACCCCGATAAATTGAACGAATTTGGCTTATTTGCCCTTGAATTAGGCGTAAAAATGAAGTTGGACACGCCAAAAAATATTGCAAAAAGTCTGAATGATTTGGCCGAAAAATCGGAAAAAGATGAGACATTAAGGTTGTTGACGCCGATTGCAATTCGCTGCATGGCGAAGGCCGATTATTCGACGGATAATATCGGACATTACGGTTTGGCGTTCGATTTTTACAGTCATTTTACCTCGCCGATTCGCCGATATTCAGACGTTTTGGCGCATCGGATTTTGTTTGAGAATTTGACCGAAATCAAACGCGTCGATAAAGAACAACTCGCTGAACAGTGCAAACACATCTCCAAACAAGAGAAGAAAGCCGCCGACTCGGAGCGACAAAGCATTAAGTACAAGCAAGTTGAATATATGACAAAACACATAGGTGAAGTTTTTGAAGGTGCAGTAAGTGGTATGGTTGAGCGTGGCGTTTTTGTCGAAATTAAGCACATGCTCGCCGAAGGAATGGTTGATTTTGGCCGATGCCCCGAGCCTTTTGAAGTTGAACCAAATCGCTTACGGGCGCGTGGTTTGCGGTCGGGTAAGGTCTTGAAAATGGGCCAATTGGTGAAAGTCGAAATCGTTGATGCTGATATGGAAACGCGCAAAATTGATATGCGTTTGTTGGATTATTGAACGTAGATTTATCAACAGATTTCACGGATTAGACAGATTTGACGTAATCCTTACTTGGTAACTTTTTTACGGCGGCGTAGCTGCCTCATCTCGGTAATATTAAAACTTACTCACCATTTTTCTAAGCGGTGTAACCGCAAAACAAGTAATTTAGCGGTTACACCGCATAAAAAACGTAAGGTGATTAAAATGTTACCGAGATTGGGCAGTTACACCGCCATTAAAAGCCCAAACAAAAAATTGTTATTACCAATTATTCGTTGATTACCAAGCTATAATCCATAATTAAATTTTATAATTAATTATTTTAAAAAAAACTAAAATCTAAAAATGAAAAATTTTTTACGCCTATTCGCAGCCTTGATGCTCGTTTTTATGGCTCAAATGCACCCCCTCAGTATCGCGGCTCAAAATGCCTCGGGTTGCGACGGTCAACGCTATCTGTTGGACAAATTCACCGATACGACCATGACAACGGTCAAATTTGGGAACAATAAAACGCCTGATTATGGCAGTGTTCCAGCCTTCGACGTTGACCTTTTCATGGACATTGTGCAGCCGAAAGGCGACACATTGTCAAAACGCCCCGTGATTGTTTGGGCTTTTGGCGGCGGTTTTGTTTTTGGCGAACGAAGAGATATGCGTGCTTTATGCCAAGCATACGCCAAAAAAGGTTATGTCTGCGTCACGATAGATTACCGTTTATGGTCTTATTTTGCGGGAGGAGCACCCGATTCTGCCAAAATTACGCCCATCATTACAGGGGCTATGCACGATATGAAAGCCTCAATTCGGTGGCTTCGCAACAGTGCGGCGAATGGCAATCCTTACCGAATTGATGCGAATAACATCATTGCGGGTGGCATTTCGGCAGGCGCAATCGCGGCTATGCTTGTGGGACATACGGATTCAACCGACCCGATTGGTGCAGATATTCGAGCTGTCATCGCTAGCCAAGGCGGTTTTGAAGGGCGAACGAACAATTTGACAACTTCATCAGCCGTGAAAGGTATGATTTGCATGAGTGGGGCATTGCCGCGCCGCGAGTGGATTAATGCAGGTGACCCGCCTTTTGCGGCTTGTCACGGTACAAACGACCCGACAGTTGCCTATGGTTATGGCCTTAATGTCTATCGTTTTTACGGCGACGGGGGCGGTACGTGCGCACCTTACGCAGCGAGCAAAGGCGTGGCATCGGTCTTGGTGACAGTACCTGGTGGTGGACACGTTGACATTTATGACCCGAATGGACCTTTTGCAGCTTATGCCGCAACTTGGGCCGTCAAAATGACAACATTTATGCACAATTTGGTGTGCGGCCTTTCACCCTTGCCGACAGAAGATATTGGTAATCAATCATTTACATTCTTTCCAAATCCTGCAAATGACGAAATGTCGTTGAAAATGAGCGAAAATACTGAGGGGTCTAATTTTGACATTGAGGCGTTCGACGCGCTTGGTCGCAACGTTTTGTCGATGAAAAATCAATCCGTTTCAGCCTTCCGTTTACGGAAAATAGACGTTGGTGGTGCAGGTTTTTATTTGGTCAAAATGCGTTTTGCGGGTAGCGACAAATCGCTCGTTAAAAAAGTTGTATTCAACTAAAATGAGTTATCCACGGATTACACGTTTTTTTTGTCATTCAGAAGGAATCTTCAAGTGCTGGAATTTCAGTTAAAATGAACTATTTAGCGCCTATTTATTCTCGAATAATAAAAAACAGAGAATAGAGATTCCTTCTGAATGACAAAAAAAAACAAAGCAAAAGTGCGGATTGTTATGTAAAAAATGCGGATTGAATGAATGTCAAAATTCGTTTAATCCGCTTTTTTTTTGCTTACTTTAAGGGCGAATAGCCCTAAAATTCATCATTTATCATTCTTACTTCATACTTCATCATTCATCATTCCTTTCATGGATTTTTTACCAAAAAAAATAGCCGATTACGCCGAAGCACATACCGAAGCGGAAAGCGATTTATTGCAATCCCTCGTCCGCGAGACGCATTTAAAAACCCTTGCCCCACGTATGTTGTCGGGGCATTTGCAAGGCCGCTTTTTGAGTTTATTGACAAAACTCATGCAGCCAAAACGCATTCTTGAAATTGGCACTTTCACGGGCTATGCCGCCTTGTGCATGGCCGAAGGATTGGCCGAAGATGGGATTTTGACGACCATCGAAGCGAATGACGAATTGGCATTTTTGATAGAAAAATACATCGAAAAAGGCCATTTTCAAAGAAAAATAACGCCTATTTTCGGTAACGCCTTAGACATTATTCCCACTTTGACGGACGTTTTTGACTTCGTTTTTATTGATGCTGGTAAACGAGATTATCCCAAATATTATGATTTGGTGTTGCCAAAAGTTAGGTCAGGCGGCTTAATTATTGCTGATAATATCTTGTGGAGTGGTAAAGTTGTGGACGAAAAAAAGGACTTAGACACCCAAATTATTGACCAATTTAATGAAAAAATCTTGGCCGACGAGCGCGTAGAATGTTTGTTATTGCCGATTCGAGACGGGCTAATGATAGCGAGAAAACGGTAGTTGTTGAAAATTAAGACCCCCTCAGTATTTGCAATAAAAAAAGCCGTTTTGAGTGTAGTCAAAACAGCTTTTTTTTGCAAAATACTGAGGGGCCTCCGCGTTAAGGTTTTGACACTTTCGCCTTCACGGGAATCGCAGGTGTTTTACGTTTTTCAACGATTTGATTGAACTTAGGCACTAAATTATCAATCGCATCCGTCAACTTAACTACTTGAGCGTCAATGAGTTTGCTCAAATCTGTATAGCCTTCTACCGTTTGAGCATTCACAGGTGTATCTGCCGAAGACGCAACCGAGGCCATGCCCGCAATCTTATCATTCAAGCGAATCGGCAAGGCCAAAAGGTCTTGAAATGCCTTGGCTTTGTGCTGAATCAACTCGTCTTCCACAGCTTGCAATTGCTCCAAAAGCGGCTTTGACACAACTTCTAATTCTTTTTTAAACACACTGTCTTTGGCCTCCAAAGTCGCCATATAATCATTAACGGACTTGCGGATTTGGCGCAATTCATTAACAGATTTATGCGTTTCGCTCAATTTATCGCGCACTTTGAGTTGAAAATTGACGTTTTCAGCCAACGCCGCGTCACTCACTTCCACACGCGGGTCTTTCTTAATCTCAAACGGTTGCTTGCCAATCACTTCTTTTCCGACCACCATTTCTACGGCATATTTGCCTGGGGCGACTTTCGGCCCCGTAATTTGACCCGACCACATCATTGCAGGTGATCCCTCAGTATCCGTCGCATCGGGGTAGCGCATATCCCACAAAAAAGTGTTCATACCGCTTTCCGACGCCGCCATGCCCGAACGTTCAATTTTCTCTCTTTGATAAAAATCTTTGTTAATTTCAAAGGCTTTACCCTTTTTATCCTTCATCGAACTGTATGTAATTATCGTATCGCCGCGCTCCGAGATAAAGCGCAATTGCACCTCATCTTTGGCTTTCTCCTTCAAAAAATAATTGACGAAAACACCATTTGGCGCGTTTTCACCTACCTGTGCCGTCGGCGAACTAAAGGAAAAACCACCGACACGCCAAGCTGATTCTGGCTGAAACAAGTGCGCTTTTTTATCTATAACTTGTTGACTGTCAAAGAGTTGATAAATGGGTTCTAAATTATCCATAATCCAAAAAGCCCGTCCGTGAGCCGCCACACACAAGTCTTTTTCCCGCGTTTGAATCTGTAAATCGTGAATCGGCGTCAAGGGCAAATTGCCTTGCAACGGCAACCAATTTGCGCCGTCATTGAGCGATACAAAAACGCCCAATTCCGTTCCCGCAAACAACAAACCTTTGTGCGTCGGGTCTTCCCGAATCACGCGGCAAAACGCGTTGTCGGGCAACCCCTCAGTAATTTTCGTCCACGTCTTTCCAAAATCCTTTGTTTTGAACAAATACGGCTTTGTATCGTCAATTTTGTAGCGATTTGCCGCCAAATAAGCTGTTCCCGCTTCAAAATGCGACGCTTCAACGATGCTCATCAAGGCCCAATCGGGCAAACCTTTGATGTCTGATTTTGCCCAATTCTTACCATTGTCTTGCGACACGTGCATAAAACCATCGTCCGAACCCGCCCAAAAAACGCCTTGTTTGACAGACGATTCTGCAAAAGTAAAGATGTCGGCGAAAGTTTCTGCGCCTGTATTGTCTTTTGTAATAATACCACCCGACGACTTCGTGGTGTTCGTATCATGCCGCGTCAAGTCGGGCGAAATGATTTCCCACGACTGTCCATTATTTGTCGTTTTGTGGACAAATTGTGAGGTTGTATAAATTGTTTTTGGGTCATGTGGCGAGAAAACAATCGGAAAAGTCCATTGGAAACGGAGTTTCATGGCCTCCGCAGCTTCTCCAAGATATTGAATTGGATTGGCCGACACGTCTTGCCGTTGCCCCGTCCGTAAGTTCCAACGCTCCATCTGGCCCATATAATTCCCACCAAAAACGATGTCAGAATTCGTCGGGTCGCTCACCACATAGCCCGATTCACCCGAACCCGCCACTTCCCAATCATTGCGCGTCAAAGAGGCCTCCTCAGTATTTCGGCTTAAAATCCGAATCGAAGAGTTGTCTTGCTGCGCGCCGTAGAGGTGATACGGAAAGGCATTATCTACAGAAATATGGTAAAATTGGCACGTCGGAATGTCCAACTCTGTCCATGTGCGGCCTTTGTTGAAAGTAACTTCTGCACCGCCATCGTCGCCGAGGATAAAATTGTCAGGATTTTTGGGATTTATCCACAAATCATGGGTATCACCATGACCCACTTGGATTTGGCCAAACGTTTTTCCGCCATCCGAAGAGTATTGAAAACCAACGTTTAACGCATAAACGCCATCAATACTGCTTGGGTCAGATACAACTTGCATATAATACCACGGGCGTTGCCAAATGTTTTTATCGTTGCTCGTGCGCGTCCAATTTTCGCCACCATCATCGCTACGGAATAAGCCACCATTTTTGTTTTCAACAATCGCCCAAACGCGGTTGCCATTGATAGGAGAAACAGAAACACCCATTTTTCCAAGCAGACCGACGGGTAAACCTGCATTTTTGGAGATATTTTTCCAAGTTGCGCCACCATCTATTGATTTATACAACCCCGAACCTTCGCCACCACTTGACATTGAATATTGATTTCGGTAGCATTCCCACATTGTGGCGTACATAATTGATGGGTTTGTCGGGTCAAAAATGACATCAGATGCACCTGTTTTATCATTCGTCGGTGTAAGAACTTGTGTCCATGTTGCACCGCCGTCCGTTGAGCGATAAACACCGCGCTCCTCGGAATTTATCGGTTTCGCCACGCGACCAAACGGATTGCCAAGTGACGCGGCTAAAACGACATGCGCATCTTTGGGATGCACGACGATTTTACCAATGCCCCACGATTTTTTCAAACCGAGGTGCTTCCACGTTTTTCCTGCGTCTGTTGACTTATAAATGCCGTCGCCGCCCGAAATATTGCCACGAATATCCGTTTCACCCATGCCCACATAGACGGTGTTCGCATCCGAAGGCGCGACGGCAATCGCACCAACCGACGATGATTTGAAAGTAGAATCCGAAATGCTGCGCCAACTCATGCCGCCATCGTTTGTTTTCCAAACGCCACCGCCCGTTGCCCCGAAATAATAGACCAAAGGCTGGTCAGTCACGCCCGTTACGGCAAGGCTTCGACCACCGCGAAACGGCCCAACATTGCGCCATTTGGCGAATTTTAAGAGCGACGCATCCACCGAACCTGCCGCCATTTTGGCTTCGGCCTTCTGAGCGACCCCCTCAGTAAAATGGCCTAAAACAGCCATAAATAGGAATAAAAAGACTTTTTTCATATTAAAATTGAATTTAGATGATGTTTTAAATAATGATGAATGATAAATTTTGCACCTGTTGAGCATCAAACTGTCCTCTATTAGTGCTTGTTCTAAACAGCATTTGCTTGAATTGGATGATTAAAATACGTTGAAATCAACGCCGAAAGGTAAGTCTAAATGGGATTTTTCGAAGCTAATAGATGGGATAACGTACCGTTTAAATGGTTAATCGTCGAAAAAAAACAGCGTTGGAAGGCTGCAAAAGCCTTCCAACGCTGTGGATACTGAGGGGGTAAAAGTAGAAAGAGAGATACCATTCTAAACTGAACGAAACCTTAATTAGCCGATGCGTATTTATCAAGAATCTCTTTTACGTTGTCAACTGAAATACCGAGAATTTCTGCTAGTTGTTCGGCAGTTCGGTCGAACTGTAAGGCAAGCACAACTTTAACATTTGCTTCTTTAGCTTTAGCTTCAGTTTCTTTAGCTTTAGCTTCGGCGAGTTTGGCTTTATGCTTGGCGACTTGAATTTGGCGTTTTGTAGCAACGCGCTCGGCTGCAATGTCAACGCCATACGCACCGTAATAAATAGCATCCGCCTGACTTTTCATGCCAGGGGCAGGTTTTAATTTCATCATTTTTGATTCTTTTTTAGTCTTTTCAGCAGAATAATTGTCGTATTCTATTTGAAGTAGCTCGGGTAGAACTATTAAGTAATTGATAAAATTGAGCAAATCGTAATAAATCTGAGGCTCAAAATTACGTTCTATTACCAAATTATACAAATGTTTTTTGAAAGCCAATCTATCAAATTTTGACCCTTCTTTTTTGGTCTGAATTGTCCGCAAATTGGCCAAGACGACCAAAGCAAATAAATTGTCGGCACGTTTGAGCAATTCACTTTCAATTTGTTCAATGACTTTATACGCGTTGTATTTATGACGCGTTTCAGTGCCATACTTCTTGTTTTCATAGGTATCAAAATCCTTTGGAATTGGTGTGTCAACAAAAATAGCCAAGCCAACGGGTTCGACTTTGTGTTTGTCCAAAATGCGGTACGAAATGGTAAACATACGTTTTGAAAACAAGGTTTCAAAACGCGCTTGCACTTCGATATGCACTAAAACCCACTGTTCGTCGCCGTTTTTGAGCCAAACTTTCATCAGTTTGTCGGTCATTTTAAGACCCGTTTTCATCGAACGCCAAATCAAATGGAGTTCGTTGTCAAGGAAAACGGGGGTGCGCGTTGTGTCTATATCCGCGTACAAGTCGGGGATAAAAAACGCGATAAATTGGAAATAGTATTTCTCAATGAGGAATTTCCAATTGCTGTCAAAGTCAATAACGATGTCTTCGGGTGACTTTGGTTGTTTCGGTTTACGCGACTGTTTGGGTTTTGATTGTGTAGTTGCCATAGTGGTTACATTTTTGGGTCAAGGTAAGTGGCATTTTTCTAAAAACCTGCGAGGCTGCTTTTTTGGCGATTCATTTTTTTTATAAATATTTGATTTTCAATGAATAAGGAACGTTGAAAAAATAAAAGCGCGTTTTACGGGCTGTTTCTCGCTACGCTCGAAAGACGCCCTTTAAAGAATTTTTTAAGGAGGCAGCTTGTTTTTTGAAAGAAAATCGTAGATTTTCTTTCAAAAAACAAGCTGCCTCCGATAGTTTTTCTCTACACACGCCTTTTTTGCGCAGCTAAAAAGGTGTGCGTAAACCGTCGTAAGAATTATTTTTAAGCATAAAAAAGTCCGAATTTTCGTTATTAGAAAATTCGGACTGATTCATGTTTTAACCCATTTTTGCCTCAAATACTGAGGGGGGTATTTTTTTAAAATTTATACGTAAAACCAATACGGAGCGAAAACGGGCTTTCAAGTGTTGCGTCGCTAACGCTAAAATTGTACAACCCCGTGATTTCGTAGCCAAAAATGCCACCCGAATTGTAACCGATACCCAAATACTTATTTTGGCGGCTTTCTCTAATTTTAATTGGCTTGCCGTCTGCTCCTAGAAAGATACGTCCGTATTGGTCGCCGCCTGGAAATTGTTGGCTCAAATACTCGTATTCAGTGTGGGCGAAGAAGTTTTCAAAGACTTTATAGCGCATAAATACACCCGCCGAATAGTCCGTTAGGCCAACAGAACTGATTTTATTGTTGCTATTGAGGGTTTTCAAATTGGTATAGGTAATACCGACACGCGGCCCAGCCGATAAACCGCCAATAATTTTATAACCCACCATCGGCGTAATACCAATGGAAAAAAGGCTGGATTCATTGCCACCGCTTAACCCCAAATTGAAGTTGCCACCGTACCACAAGCGGTGCTTGAAACCGCCCGATTCGTCGAAATAATCGGTGCCTTTGCTTGTTTTTTTCTTTGCGGTACTTGAACTTCTTGTGGTCGTTGTACTTGGTTTGGCATCCTCTTGCTCGGTCGGTTCTTCCGTTTTTTTCTTCGTCGGTTTGATTTGAGCCGATGCCGTAAAGCTGCCAATAAGGATAAATGCCAAAGCTAAATAGCTGATTTTCAATATCTTTTTCATCGTTATATAAAATTTTTAAAAGTGAAAGGAGACGTTTTTTGTAAATTAAAAATTAAAAATTGAGAATTAAAATTTGTCAACTAATTGACTGATTCCTATTCTGATAAACGCCTTTTAGACGCTTATGGATGTTTAAAAAAGGCTTAAAAACTATTAAATAAAAGTTAAGAATTAGGGCTTTGAGGCGTCTGTAAAAACTAGGTAATTTTTTTTATAAATGCGCCTAATTTTCAAATTCTGATAATTCCAAGGGCAAATATATCTAAGGAAATGATGAATGGTACATTATGGCTAACGAATTTATAAACAGTTGACTGTTAGTGGATTACAGACAGGTCGTCATTATTCTTAAAACCAAACCCTATTTCCGTTTTGGAACGGGGTCAAAATGGTCGTGATGCGACCACGGGTGACACCGACCGATGCGTTTAATGCCCATAAAGAGGCCCCTCAGTATGCCCCATTCTAAAATGGCGTCAATCATGTATTGCGAGCAAGTAGGGGAGTAGCGGCATTTGCTCGGCCCTAAAAGTGGCGATAAAAAAATCTTATACAGTCGAATCGGAAAAACGACGATGGTTTTTAATAACTGATTCATTTTGAAGGAATTACGTCCACATATTCAATAAATAGACGTTACGTTTTAGCTTTAGCACAACGAAATTATGCGTTTTTATCGTAGAATACAAAGGGGTATGGCATTGATTTTTTTTAATCTGACGTTACCAATGGTTGTAAAGTGGATGGATTAGCGGCAAATGTACACCATTCTGATTAAAATGGAAAGACACCTTTTTTAAGTGAATAACGAGGGTGGACGATAAATCTTTTAAATTTTTTTAGAAAATAGTCGTTTTTTACTTTTAGCCGTTTACCTTTGCCGCCGCAAAACAAAAAGTTCATTGCTTTTAGAAGATTTCAAATATTAAATTTCATATTTTAATAGTAAATAATTGATTATCAACTTATTGCTCTTAAAATCTGAAATTGGAAGTTTGAAATCCAGTTCATACGCGGGTGTGGCGAAATTGGTAGACGTACCAGACTTAGGATCTGGCGCCGTGAGGCATGGGGGTTCGAGTCCCTCCACCCGTACTTTTCTTGGATATTGGAGGGTTGATATTCGACAATTAATACATCCCAAATTGGGCGCACGTACCAAACTTGCCCCCAATTGTGTCCAGTTAATGCCGCACATCGCCTCTTCATTCTATCCTACCTAGGGGAAATTTCAGATTTCAGATTTCAGATTTCAATTTTACAACAAGTTGGTAATCAATCTCTTGCAAGATTGAATTTGACGTTTGGGGTTTGTCACATCCTTTTCTAATTTCTTTTTTTTAAATTTAATTTTCAATTTCAACACCATGCCTAACGTCGTTAGAACTGATATTGACGCCTTGAATAGCGTCTTGACCGTCAGCATTTCAAAAGAGGATTATTTGCCCAAAGTCAAAAAAGACATGAAAACGTTTTCCCAACGCTCGCCTATGAAGGGCTTTCGGCCAGGGAAAACACCCGCTAAACTTGTTCAAAACTTGTACGGTACAGAGTTCGTGATGGATGCAGTCAATAAAACGTTGCAAGAAACCATCAATAATTACTTGCAAACCGAGAAACCCGATATTTTTGGTCAACCGATTGCCTCTGATGTGCAGCCCGATGGTCAATTTGACCCGAGAAATCCAAGCGATTATTCTATGAATTTGGACATTGCTTTTATGCCCGAATTTGAGGTAAAAGGTTTGGATGGCGTTGATTTTCCACGTTATTCTGTGCAAGTTGACCCTACTAAAATTGATGCAGAATTGGAAAATCGCCGCAAACAAGGCGGTGAAACCAAGGAAGTTGAAGACAATATCCAAGCGAATGACATGATTTACCTTTACGCCAAAGAACACGGCGGCACGTTGGTAAAAGAAGATTTGACTTTGTCTATGAATTGGCTCAATGAGGAAATGCAAGACGTTTTCAAAACTCAAAAAGTGGGCGACCAATTGACGGTAAATATTTTTCAACTCGAAAAAGAAACGACCCCTCAGTATGTCCGCAAATATTTCTTGGGCGTTGACGACGCAGATACACGGGACATCAAAGAAAATTTTGATGTAAAAATCACGAAAGTGACCCGCCTCGTTCCTGCCGAATTTAACGAAGCGTTCTTCCAGAAAAACTTTGGCGTAGCGACGGAGGAAGAAGCACGGACGCAACTCAACAGTACACTTGGCGGCAATTATGTTGCTCAAGCTGATGCGCTTTTGATTCGGGATATGCAAGTGGCTTTGGTGGATAGCAATCAGTTTGATTTGCCTGATGCCTTTTTGAAACGTTGGTTGCTGACGCAAAATGAGAAAAATACGATGGACATCGTTGAATCGGGTTATGACAGTTTTGCTCAGAATATGCGTTGGACAATGATTCGCTCGAAAGTTGCCCGTGATGGTGGTGTTCAAATCGGCGATGAAGATTTAAAAGAATCTTACCGCAACAAAATTCGCGGTTATCTCGGCGGCATGGCGACTGACGATAATTTCATCGAAAGCCTCGTTGTACGCGCCTTTGAAGACGAAAAACAAGTGTCAGAAATGTATGAAGACGTAATGACTGAAAAAACGATTGAAGTCATGAAAACCCGTGCTAACATTGTTGACACACCCGTTTCTTCGGACGAATTCGACTCAATCATGGCCGCAGCACGCGCCGAAGCAGCAATTGCACGCGGCGACATGAGAGAAGAATTGCCAAGTGGTGAATCTGACGAGATTGAAGAAGTCTTCGCAGAAGAAGTCGCCTAAAATAATGATGAATAGGTTCACGTTCGGGGAACTTTAAGAGTTCCCCGAACGTTGTTTTATATGCACAACCGCAGCCGCATTGCTTGACGCTTTGCGGCTGTGGTGTTTTTTAGACCCCCTCAGTATTTTCTGGTTTTGAGTTACAGGTTTTGGGTTGCCCAACTCAAAACCCGTAACCCAAAACTCATTTTTGCCCCAATTTGGGTATTTTTCAAAAAAATTGACAGAAAAGTATTGCTTTCAAAAAAACACGCCTAAATTTGTCCTCAGTAAAAACAGCTATAAAAAAGAGAACGACACGTCATGCCGACTAATAAAGTCAAAATTTTCAATGACCCTGTTTATGGATTCATAAGTTTCCCAAAGCCTAGTCTGCTGCTAGATTTGGTTGACCATCCTTATTTTCAACGGCTGCGGCGCATTTCCCAAACTGCTTTAACTCATTACGTATATCCCGGGGCGCACCATACGCGCTTTCACCATGCACTAGGCGCGTATCACTTGATGACGCAAGCCGTCGAGTCGTTGCGTCAGAAAGGCGTTGATATTACGGATGAAGAAGCGGAAGGCGTTTGTATAGCGATTTTATTGCATGATATTGGTCACGGCCCTTTTTCTCACGCGTTGGAACACACGATAATTGACGTGCATCACGAAGATTTATCGCTGATGTTCATGGATGAATTGAATCAACAATTTGTGGGAAAATTGGACACGGCTATTGCGATTTTTAAAGACGAATACCCTAAACATTTTTTGCATCAGCTTGTTAGTGGACAGTTAGACATGGACAGGATGGACTATTTGAGCCGTGATGCTTTTTATACGGGTGTTTCGGAAGGCGTGATTGGATACGACAGAATTATAAAAATGTTGAACGTGACTTCTGGCGAGTTAGTCGTCGAAGAGAAAGGCATTTATTCGATAGAAAAGTTTTTGATTGCGCGAAGATTGATGTATTGGCAAGTATATTTGCACAAAACAGTGCTTTCTGCCGAACAAATGCTTATTAGAGTGCTAAAACGTGCCAAAGAGTTGGCGAATACTGAGGGGTACGATTTACAGAGTTTTGGCCAATTATCGGCGTTTTTACATATAAATAGTTTTTATGGGAATAAAAAAAATGTGAAAGAGTTGATAGAAGATTTTGCTAGGTTGGATGATTTTGATATAATTGCATCTTTAAAACTATGGTCGTCTTCATCTGACTTCATTTTGTCCTTCCTTTCACGGAGCATACTCGATAGAAAGTTGTTTAAATCAGCGTTACAGAACGAACCTTTTTCAAACAAAATGATTAAAGAGATACAGCTACGCGTTTCTGCACATTTACCGCCCGATACCGATATTAACTACTTAGTTTTTACTGGTACAGAAAGTAACCAAACTTACAACAAAATAAAAGACGAAATTAAGATATTGTCAAAGAATCAAACGGTGAGTTCAATGACGGAAATCATGGATTATGAGTTGCACAGTAAAATTGTGACGAAACATTACCTTTGCTATCCAAAATATTTTTAATTTTGCGCGTTCGTTGATTTTTAACGGCTTTTTTCGGATTTTTACTTACTTTTTAACGAAAAACAAACTATTTACAAGGCCGCTTACACTCAACTGAACCCATCAATTTAGGCAATTCTATTGCAGATGATACTAAAAAATTTTCTTAATTCAATTATTAAATTCAAACTCAGAGTGATGAGAAGATTAAACCTTATCCTGTCGGCAACGCTTTGTTTCGGTGCAGTAGTGGTTATGGCTCAACCGGGCGATACCCCACCTAATGCTCAACCGGGCAAATGCTATGCAAAGTGTATGATTCCAGATCAGTACGAAACGGTTACTGAAAAGATGGAAGTCAAAGGCGCATCAGTCAAATACGACAACGTTCCTGCTGAATACAGCAACAAAACGGAACAAGTAATGACAAAAGCTCCTTCTAAGCGCATCATTGCGGTTCCTGCTACTTACGAAACTGCAACTGAGCAAGTTGTGGTGAAACCAGAAGGCAAACGCATTGTCACTATCCCAGCTACTTACGAAACTCAATCTGAGAAAGTAATGGTGAAGGCAGAAAGCAAGCGTATGGTTCCAGTTCCAGCTACTTACGAAACTCAAACTGAGCAAGTAATGGTTAAAGGCGAAACAAAGCGTTTGGTGGTTGTTCCCGCTGCTTACAGCACTGAAGCTGAAAAAGTAATGGTGAAGCCAGAAAGCAAGCGCATCATTGAAGTGCCTGCTACTTACGAAACAGTAACAGAATCTTACGAATCTGAAGCTGCTGGTGAAGCTGTATCAGTAATGCAACCAAAAATGGAAACTGTTACTGACAAAGTAATGGTTTCTCCTGCAACAACTAAGTGGGTGAAAAAACAAGCAAACAGAGAATGTTTG
>JAYSRS010000088.1:0-2251 GCA_043720935.1 Saprospiraceae bacterium | reverse complement strand
AAAAACAAGCTGCCTCCTAGAAAAAACCTTTAAAGGGCGTCTTTCGAGCGTAGCGAGAAACAGCCCGTAAAATGCGCTTTTATTTTTTCAACGTTCCTAATACTGAGGGGGTAACAGAATGACACCTTTCGTAAATAAACTTTAAACGCAGCTTCTTTATTTTTGCACCGTTCCAAAACTATTAAACTAAAAAATTGTATTTTTAGAAATCCAACTTAACTTTGGACATTTTTTAATTTATAAATTTATAAAAATGCATATTTCAGAGCTTCAAATAGAAAATTTCAAATCTTTTGAAAAAGTAACCATTCACTTCAACGAGAAGACGAATATATTCACAGGTGTAAACAATGCATCAACAATTTATGATGATTGGAATTTCATCTTCAAAATCTAATTGAATAAGGATTATAAAAGTATTTTGTCCTGACAATTTTCAGTATCTATTATCTATACAAAGATAGTTAATCTGAAAGTACCCCCCTCAGTATAAAGCCGTTTTTTACGCATTTATACTGAGGGGGGGTACTTTGAGTTATTGTTTCACAAAACGTACCATTTCGCCATTGCTTCTAACGAAATAAGCACCCGTTTGTAAGTGATTAATCGTTAATTCAGCCTGATTATTAACAGAAGAAAATGACGCCACGATTTGTCCGAAAATGTTGACAATATCCACCGTTTTTCCTTCGGCATTGTCAATAAATAAAACGCCGTTTGCAGGGTTTGGAAAGACTTTAATTCGAGACCCCTCCGTATAATTGGCAGTTATTGAGATAATTTTAGACAAACTAGAACGCCCATCTAAATCGTTGGTTTTCAAGCGATAATAAATAATCTTACCTTTATTTTGATTAAAAACGGCGTCAGAATAGCCATATACTGAGGGGGTGTTATTGGCTTTCATTGAACCGATTTTTTCAAATAAAATGCCGTCATAGCTGCGTTCAATATCAAAATTCAATACATTCGTTTCGCTTGCCGTTTGCCACGATAAAAGATTGTTTTTATCGCCTTTTTTTGCCGAAAAAGAGCGCAATTCAATCGGTACAGCCATGCCAAAAAGGGTTTGATAATTTTGAGCGTATTTATAACTCGCCGTATTGCAAGTGGCCACCGCATCCCAATTCATAGACCACGTCATCATGCCGCGCAAAGTCGGATAACCACCCGATTGCACCAAGGTATAAGTCCCGGGTTTAGGGCCAACGCCGCGTAGGTAATTGACTGCCGAAGCGACCACTGTTTCGGTCGTAAAACCGCCACCCGCCGCACTCGTACAGGCAGGCAAACCAATCGCTACTTTGCTCGCAGGTAAGCCCGTGAACACGCCGCCGCTTCCGCTTGTCGTGAATCCTCGAATAACCGCTTCCGTTAACGCCACAATAAAATCAGCCGTGCCTTGCGTGTAAATGCCGCGATTGATGCCGTACATCGTCCCACTGTTGTACAATTGAACGTGTACCAAGGCCAAAGAATCGCGCAGCCCTTGAATAACGGGCAAATACGCCCCCCAAATACCCGAATAAGCCGACATACCGCCTTGTACAAAAGCCGTTTCGGGGGCCATCGTGAGCAACAATTGTTTGCCATTTGCGACATAATAGCTTGACATAATGGTTTTTGTGGCGGCAATTAAATGGATAATTGAGGCATCAACGGGTGCAGCAATTGTACCGCCCGTTAGCGTCAATCCCGAGCCTTCTATGTCAATATCCATCCCATCAAAACCGTAAGTATTGAGTAACGTGAGCATCGAACTCGCAAAAACATCGCGCTCCGTTGTGCTGTTCAAACTCACCGCCGTGCCGCCGCCGCCGACACTCAACAGTACTTTTTTACCTTGCCCTTGCAAAGTCTGAATTTTAGTCTTGAAATTGGCCACCGTCACGCCACCACTCGGCGTAAATGTCATGTCGTAATCCGTTCCCGAACTCGGCACGGCAAAAGCTACCGCAATGACATTGTAACGGTTATCAACTTGGTCTAATTGGATATAAGGCGCACTCGCTATGTTCCAATTGTGCCAATAACCAACCAAAGCAGGATTGGGCAATTGAGCAAAAACAGGCTTTGCGAAAAAGCAAGAAAGGACTAAAAGAGTATAAATACGTGTCATAAAGTTATATATTTTAAACTTTGAGCAATAAGAATAAGGAATGTGAAATAAATAAAAGCGTATTTTACGGGCTGTTTTTCGCTGCGCGAAAAAGACGCCCTTTAAAAGATTTTTTAAGGAGGCAGCTTGTTT
>JAYSRS010000087.1:0-6332 GCA_043720935.1 Saprospiraceae bacterium | reverse complement strand
AAAAAATATATCCCTTCAGCAAAATCATAAAAAAGTAGTTGAAACTATTTTTTTCGCTCGCCCCATATATTTCTTGAGCCATTTTTGCTGTTTTTTATAACAAAACCAATAGAAAAAGCCTTGAAAACGTCTGCTTTCAAGGCTTTTTTCATTGATTTTGTAAAAGATACTGAAGAGCCTATTTTTGGCTTTCTATAAGGTATTAAAACAAGATACCCGCCAAAGTAGCCGACAGATACGAGGCCAAAGTTCCTGCAATCAAGGCGCGGAAGGCCAATTTGGCCAAATCTGCCCGTCGCTCGGGTTCAAGAGCAGAAATGCCGCCGATTTGAATGCCTACTGACCCCAAATTGGCAAAGCCACAAAGGGCAAAACTGACAATCGCAATTGTTTTTGGCGACAACGTACCCGCTTTAATCATCGGCGAAAGATTGAGATAAGCGACAAATTCGTTGGCCACCAATTTTGTTCCCATAAGTGAACCCGCTTGGATAATTTCGTGGCTCGGAACGCCCATTGCCCAAGCAAAACCAGAGAAAATGAACCCTAAAATCCAATCGAGGCTCAAATCGCCGTGGCCGAACATGCCACCCGCTTTACCCAAAAGGAAGTTGACAAACGCAATCAATGCGAGAAAACCAATCAACATCGCCAAGACATTTAAGCCAACTTTAAGGCCGTCCGAACAACCCGCCGAAATAGCATCCACGATATTTGAATGCTGTTTTGGCACTTTTAGCTTCACATCGCCGCGTGTTTCCGATTCTTCGGTTTCAGGCACCATGATTTTAGCAATCGCCAAAGCCCCTGGCGCGGCCATAATACTCGCCGCAATGAGGTATTGAGCAGGCACGCCAAACTGAATATATGTGGCCATAACGCCCCCCGCAATACAGGCAAAACTGCCCGTCATCGAGGCCATGAGTTCGCTTAAGGTCATGCCTTTCAGATACGGTTTTATCATAATCTGGGCTTCAACTTGACCCACAAACGCGCTCGAAATATTCGACAAAGCCTCCGCGCCACTGACGTTCATAAGCCATTTCATGCCCTTCGCTAAAATCTCAATGATTTTTTGCATGATGCCCAAATAGTAGAAAATATTGACCAAACAGGCGACAAAAATGATGGTCGGGATGATTTTGAAGAAGAAAATGAAGCCCGAACCGTTGCCGAACACCCTTTCCAAGACAGGAACATCGACCAAAGGCCCAAAAACGAAAGCGGCACCTTTGTCGGCAAAAGACAAAACTTTGGTCACAGCCGCGCCCAACCACGCAAACATCGCTTGCCCAAATGGGACTTTTAAGATAAAAACGGCGAGTCCCAATTGCAAGCCTAAACCAACGCCGACGGTGCGCCAATTGATGGCTTTGCGGTTGTTGGACAATAAAAAAGCGACGCCGATAATCAGCGCGATACCAATAAGACCAATAAATCTTTCCATAAAAGTAGGTGGTTGACAGATTTTTTTTGAAATGTTTTTCTAAAAGTTGCGTTTTTCGTTCGTTGCGTTTGCTTACCTCAGCGAAGGGTCAAATGTAGGCAATGATTTGTAAATAGCGATTTTTCGCGTAGAAAATCCGTATTTTAAGCGGATTTTCGTTAAATTCTTATTAGTCACCCCCCATGAGCTTTATTCTTGATTATTTTTCATACTATGATTAGTAGCACAAAAGGAGTAGTTTTCAAAAAAAAACAAAAAAAACAAACTATACCTTTGGTTGTCTAAGGAAACTCAACTACTTTTCGGCTTTTAAAACTAATTATTTCATTTTTTTAAAATTTCAGTTATGAGTAAATTTGATGACATGCTCGGTAAATACCAAGAAGCATTAGCAGGAACTGACTACAACGCAGACCTCCTTTCGGCAGTAACAAAAGGCTTAGGCCCCTCTATTTATTTAGCAGATGCCTCTTTGGTATCGTGCGGCGACCAAAGCGAAAAAGATCGCGTTAAGAACAACTTTTTGATTAAGAAACACGGTCTTACCGACAGTGCTGACCTCGATGCAGCCGTAAATGCTGTTTGCGAGCAAATGAAGGACATGGCACGTAAACCACGCGCTATTTTCTACTATCGCTTGGTTGAAAAATTGGGCTTAGCAGGTAATTACGCCTAAGGAAAATGTCCGATTTATAGTTTTAAATTCCAAAGTGTAATCAATTGATTATCAATAATTTGAAAAAATGAAGTTATTTATCGGGCTCAAATCATCTACCATAATTAAAAGGGAAAAATGGCCTTCAATTTACTTTAATTAAGCCGTTTTTTAATACCCATTAATTAAAAATACCCAATTATCAAGGTTTAGAAAGTCCTCGGATTTTCTAAACCTTTTTTGATGCGTATTTTGAAAAAATTTGATGTTGAATCAAACATTACGGTACAAATTCAAAATGGGCCACAGATTGGAGGGATACGACAGATTTACACTGATTTTTTTAGGCGTACACGATAAAAATCAGTGTAAATCAGCCTAATCCCTACAATCTGTGGCCCATGTAGTATTGTTGAATTAATAAAATGGCTTGCAAAACGGGTGTTTGCAAGCCATTTTTACGTTGTGTGCCTGTAACGCAACCTTAGGGCGCGCCACATTATTTTACCAATTTAACGATAAAAACGCTTTCATTTGTTTCAATTTTCAAAAAATAGAGACCATTACTGAGGGGGGGTAAATCATTGACAACCAATTGATTGTCCAAGCCATCTAATTGTTTTTGATAAATTAAACGGCCATCCACATTGAGCAAAGATAGTTTTTGCAAACGGCTTTTAATGTTTTCATTGACAACCGTAAAATGATTGTTAAACGGATTTGGAAAAACTTTAATCGGCACGTGATGCGGCTCTTTTGTGTCAATACTGTTGTCAATGCGGATGCAATAATCTTCTACTTCACCGCCCGAAAAATTTTCGCAAGGCATAGGCGCAGGATTTGAAAAACCTGCATATTTCATGGCCACCCGAAGCCGCGTGACGCCGTTTAAAGCGGTCATTGGCACGGTAAAATTGGTCGTCGCACTCGCTCTGACGCGGAGAATTTCGGCTACTTGTTCGCCTAAATCGTTGAAATCGCCATCTTGATTGTAGTCAATCCAAACCCGTACGGTTTCATCAAAAGCCGCGCTTGTGAAAGCAGGTTTTAGGCCAACGGGGTACGTTCGACCCGCTTTGATAGTCGTTGCGGAGGAATCGTAACGAAAATAACCATTGTTTTTACCTGTAACCAACTTGAAATCGGCCACGCCAAAACTATCAATCCATTCGCTGCCCGTTGTTCCCGCCACGCGGCAATAATTGGCATCCAAACAAGCCGTACACCCCTTGGTTTTGAGCGTCAAAACGGTATCCGCACTCGATCCGTTTGGACAATTTGAGCGGATTGAAAGCGTATAATTCTGACAAGATTTCAAGGCATTGACCACAAAAGACGTATCCGTAAACGTTTGCGTGATGGCGCAAGTCGGATTATTAGGCGTTTCTTTCAAACAAACTTGATAGCCCGTTGCAGCAGTCACTTTTGTTACTTTAAGATTAAATGAGTTGGGTAAAATATTGGAAATCAAGACATCATCAGGGTAAGCGCAGCAACCATCCGTTTTGAAAGTGTAGGCATATACCACACTTGGCTGCAAAGCACAGGTTGTTGACAGCTCCACTTCGTAGGCCGTACACGCCGAAAGGCCGTCTATACTGAGGGGGGGCGTAGCGTCTGGAATCCCTAACCAAACAGCCGTTCCAAGCTGCCGATAACGCGCTGAAAGGCGGGTTTGGCCACTCGGCAAATTCATTGTGACGGTGGCATTTGTCGTCGTTGCCGTCGTCTGAATGCGCGAGGGTTGTGGGCAAGTGCCACAAAATTCTACGATTTTGCGGAGCGTTGCGGCGGCGTTGACGCGTCCTCCCGTGGCAATTTTGGGTTGTAATTCTGTTTTAACATCAACGGTTGTCAAAATTTTATTGCGGACAAACAAAGCGGTATTTGCGGGTTGCGTTTTCGATAAATTAATAAAATCGCTGCAATTAACCGCATACGCCAAGCCAACAATGCCCGTAACGATGGGACAAGCCAACGATGTACCCCGCGCCGCCGTGTAATCGCCATTCGGAGCAGTGGTCCAAATGCCGTCTCCCGGGGCCGCGACATCTACATTGATAGGGCCAAACGCGGCATCGGCTAATTTTTTATCTTTATTGTCCGTTGCCGTGACGACAATGAGAAAATTTGATTGGCAAGTGGATGGCAAATCCCCAATTTGATCCACATTATCGTTGCTGTTTGCCGTTGCACCGACGTTCAAAACGCCCACCGAACCCAACGAATCGTACATGGCGCACCAAATCGGCGCATCATCTTGAAACTTATTTGACACACCAAAAGACGCATTTGTGGCCACCACAAACGCTCCTTTTTTACCCTTCGTGCGGTTGTACAAACGCCGCTGAGAGAACACATAACCATAACTTGCCACGATTGACGCTTCGTCGCCATCGCTCAAAACCGTCATCATTTTGACGGCCCAATTCATACCACTGACGCCACGTCCGTTGTTGCCGACCGCACCAACCACGCCTTCGACTTCCGTTCCATGCCCGCCGCCTTCGACATTATCGGTGCGCGCTGCGGCATTCCAACCTAGATAGTCGTCAATAAATCCATTTCTATCGTCATCAATGCCATTATTGGGAATCTCTTGGCGATTGAACCAATGATTGGCGTACAAATCAGGATGATTAACGGTCGTTCCGTTGTCAATAACGGCAATGACAATCGTATCGCCATCGAGCGTAACGCCGCCTTTTGCAATGTCCCAAGCATCGTCAGAATCCACGTCAGCATCTGCTAAAGCACCCGCCACACCCGTGTTTTTATGGTGCCATTGTCTGGTGAAATCAGGGTCGTTTGGCACAGTGGCGCGGAGTTCCAAAATATGATTGACTTGGGCTGCTTTTACTGAGGGGGTCTCTTTTAAGGCGTTGAGTAGTGTCTTTTCGTCGTTTTTGGCGTCAAAGAAGACGTGCCAAATGTTTAAATCGGCTGACAAAACTTCTACGCGTTGGATAAAGGGGTGTTCTTTTTGAAGGGAAGTAATATCCCCTTCATGCTTCAAATGAACGATGAATTGACCCGATCGATGGTCGGTTTTTTGACCCCAAAGAAGCGATGCGAAAGCGCATAAAAGCGGTAGTAATATTATTTTTTTCATTGTTTTGATGGACTAGGAAGTTTGTATTTCGTAAAAAATGAGCATTCTTGTCGAATATTTGCGTAAACGTAAGCATTTTGTCGAATTTTGAAACGCATTAAAGGATTTATCTCGATTTTTTGACGCGCTCATGCTTCAAAATTTAGATACTTTTCTTTTTACGGAGCAATAATCCTAGACATTGTGCGCCACTGATTAGACTGATACAATTGATTTTTACTAATTCACGCTAAGAAGCTGTTTTATTAAACGAAAATCAGTGAAAATCAGTTGTATCAGCCTAATCTGCGGCCAATAATGTCTAATTGACATACGAAAAGAAAAAGAAAAACGTTTGTAGCGCATAATTTTTAACTAAAATTAAAATGATTTTGATGAACGAGAAAAGGCTTTTAACGCTTATTGTCTGCTTGGCAGCTAATTTTTTGACCGCTTTCGCGCAACCCGAACCGCAGTCGCCGCCTTCCACGAAGGCCGAATATGAGCAAGTGTATGCTCAACGGATTTTGCAATCCAAACTGAACGGGCAATACATTCCCAAAGATATTTTTGATGCCATCAACGAACTGAATCGACTGACGGACACGGCGGCGCGTGTGAAATTCAAATCCATGACAGAATACGAAGTAGAACATAAAATCTTTTTCAGTTTGGGCCGTTGGATTTGCTCAAATTGGAGTTTGTACGATGGTTCGCGCTACGGGCATTACCTACGCGAAGCGGGTTTGTCGTTTCCCGAAGACCAATCCATCACGACGATGATTTGTTGGCATCGAAAACTAAACGGTAAGGACATCGGTTTTAAAGAACTGAAAGACCGTTTTCTAACGAAACGTAAAAAAGCCGAAGCGGAGCGTTTGAATAAACTAAAAGAGCTAGTGAAGCAAAAACCTAAGGAAACGGTGAAAAATTGACGGCAAAACACCCCCTCAGTATAAATGAGTAAAAGCCTTGAAAACGTCCGTTTTCAAGGCTTTTACTCATTTATACTAAGTAAATAGTCAATTTAATGCTGTTGGGCTATAACTCTTGGAGGGTTTGTAACCCTCCAAGAGTTATGCAAAAAGCAGCCCGACACTATTAAATTGACTGACTACTAAGGGGGGTAACTTATCACT
>JAYSRS010000086.1:0-19422 GCA_043720935.1 Saprospiraceae bacterium | reverse complement strand
AAACAAGCTGCCTCCTTAAAAAATCTTTTAAATGGCGTCTTTTTCGCGCAGCGAAAAACAGCCCGTAAAATACGCTTTTATTTATTTCACATTCCTTAGAAACATTTTTTAGAAACATTTTTAGAAACATTTTTTAGAAACATTTTTTAGAATAGAAAAGGCAAGTGTGTCAAAACAAGTGATAAAAACAATGAAATAGGCAAGTGCATAAAGTAAAAAAGCCTAAAACATTGATTATCAATGTTTTAGGCTTTTGAAAGTGGTCACGATAGGAATCGAACCTATATCTAGAGCTTCGGAGACTCCAATTCTATCCGTTGAACTACGTGACCGATAGAGTGATATTCAGATACTAAGCTATTAAAAACGCTACAATATCCTTTTCGCGCTGCAAATGTAAGCCGATTTATCGTTTTTACAAGTCTTTTCAAAAATAACTTTTGAACCTTCTATACGTGTTCACAAATTCACCTTTTTTTGAATTGACCGATAAAAATACTGAGGGGGTGTCTCTCCCGTTTCGCATCCTTAAATTATTGTCTATTTTCGCGCTCGTTTTCATTTATCCACTTATAAATCACGCATTTCATTGGCACTCACAACTATTTGGACGGGTTCGGAACACTACGTTTGCGACCCCGAATTAGCCCAAGCCTTTCACATCGCACGGGTCTTGGCGATGCCGCTTTTGATAGAAGGCGAGCCAGGAACGGGCAAAACAGAATTGCCGCTTCAATATGCACAATCCGTTGGTACTGAACTGTTTGTGTATCCTGTTGGCTCAAAAAGCTCGGTTGAACAGTTCGTCGCAAAGTTTGACCACGTTAAATATTTACGCGATTCGCAGATTGAAGTCCTCAACGCGCAACGCTCGGAGCGCGGTTTAGACCCCCTCAGTAGTGGCGGTCGCAGCACCGAAAATCTGGACGATTATGTCCTCATGGGCGCGGCGGCAAAGGCATTTACGCACCCGCATTCGGTGTTGTTGATTGACGAAATTGACAAAGCCCCGCGAGAATTTCCCAACGATTTGCTCTTTGCGTTGAGTCATCGGCAGTTTGTGATGCCTGAATCGGGTAAAATTATTGAAGTGTCGGAAGAAAATATGCCCGTTATCGTCATCACGAGTAACCGCGAACAGGAATTGCCGACGGCTTTTAAAGGACGTTGTATCTATCATTACATCAATTTTCCCGAGCCGCCGATGATGGAAACGATTTTGCGTAAGCATTTTCCTAAAATCGAAGGCGTTTTATTAGAAAAAAGCATTAGCCTTTTTTATCAATTGCGAAAAATGGGCTTGGAGCGCGCTCCCGCAACGCGAGAATTGTTGCATTGGTTGAAATATTTGCAGCATTTTTCGTTGGAAGATGCCCTCGCAAAAGTCGAAAAGAAAGAAGGCATGGGTGTTTTGATTAAATCGCAAAATGATTTGAAAAAAATAAAACAAAAATTTAATATTTAAGGAATTAAAAATTAAAAATTTGCGCCCTACCGAACACCAGTCAATTGCACATCTTAATTTTAATTCCTTAAAGTCGTGTTCTGTTCACGTACCACATTTAATTCTTAATTTTTAATTTTCAATTAAAGAATGTTCAACAGCTTACCTAAATACTTGAAAGACAACGGTTTACAAGGCGATGTTCGCACTTTGCTTTTTCTAAAAAAAGGCATTGAGCGCGGTCTTGTGCAAACTTTGGGCGATTTATATCTGCTGCTAAAAGGTTTGGTGACAAATTCACCGAAGGATTTTGGGCCGTTCACAACGGCGTTTTATCAGTATTTTTTGGACATTGACATCAAAAAAGGAGAGTCGCTCGACAATGCAATTGCTAGAAGTGACGCCTTTAAAAATTGGCGCACCAACAATGAATCCGAAGAAGAACTTAATCGAGAATTGAACAACGAACAGATAAAAGAGCTGGTCAATGACTTCATAAACGACGTGCATTTTACGTCTTTTGACATTCAAAATATGTTGAAAGGGGAAGATATTTTGCAAAATGACAACCCAAATCGCCCCGATACTGAGGGGCCTGACGATGCGCCAAATGAGGCAATAAAACGGATGGCGGACTACAATAATATCTCCGTAGAAGAATTGTTGGAGCGCATGAAACAAGTTGCTGCTCAACAAAAACGGCGGCATTCGGGCGGTAGTCATTGGATTGGTACGGGCGGCAATTCACCTTATGGACACAACGGGTCGGGTGACGGCGGCGTTCGGGTTGGTGGTAGCGGTGGTGGAAAAATGGCGCGGGCTGTCCTCGAAGACCGCAATTATTTTCCCGTTGACACGAAGAAAATCCTGCAAGATGATACAATAGATGTGGCCTTGGCTTTTCTGAAAGGCATTGAGGATGAATCAGTTGAGCGATTTTTGGACATTCCCGCGACGATTACTGAGGGGGTCAAAAACGGCGGCGTTTTTCTCCCTTATGAGCGTGAAAAAATTGACCAAAAAGTGCAAGTGTTGTTGTTGATTGACAACGGCGGCTGGTCAATGTCGCCTTACGTGGACGCGGTGACGAAGCTGTTTTCCAAGATGAAACGCCGTTTTGCCCACGATTTGAAGACGTATTACTTTCACAACACGATTTATGGCGAAGTCTATAAAGATGAATTTCGCTCGTATTCGCAATTGGAACGCGTCGAAGCCTTGTGCAAATTGGATAAAAACTTTGCCGTTTTCATCATCGGCGATGCAGATATGGGGCCGTATGAATTGACGCCAAACAGCATTCAATCTTGGCAAAAACTGAAAGAACACTTTGAGCGCATTATTTGGTTAAACCCAACGGAGCAACGCTATTGGTCAAATTCAAATACGATTATTAAACTAAGTGAGCAGTTTGAGATGTTCCCGTTGTCCCCTTTTGGAATTGAGAAGGGCGTGGAGGCGATGAATAAAAAACGACGGTTTAGCAAGGCGTTTTAAGCCGAAATACTGAATCTCATCCTATAATTCCAACACTTCACTCCCTAAATCTGTCTGTTCAGTTTGATAAAAACAAGCAGCGCGCCCCCACCCTACTTTTGTTTCATAAATAATTTAATTCATTTAAAAAACGATTAAAAATAGCCGTTTATGAAATCATTTACCCTCACCTTCGGTATTCTTTTTATCTCTACGTTAAGCGTTTCGGCGCAAGTTACAACGGTATTTTCACCTAAAAATCCTTCATCGACAACGTAATCCGCTTGCGAACAGCATCTACTTCAACAATTCTGACCTCTACTTCTTGCCGCAACTTGACGACTTCAGAAGGCGATTTGATAAATTTATTCGACATTTGAGACACGTGAACCAAGCCGTCTTGCTTGACGCCGATGTCAATAAATGCCCCAAAAGCGGTGATATTCGTAACGATTCCCGGGAGAATCATGCCCGCTTTGAGGTCTTCCATTTTATGAACATCGGCGAAAGTGAAAGATTTTGCCGCCCCACGCGGGTCAAGTCCAGGCTTATCGAGTTCCTTCAAAATATCGTTTAAAGTAGGCAAACCAACCTTGTCCGTCACGTAGCTTTGTAGCTTGATTTGCTGGCGCAAGGGCTTATTTTGAAGCAAATCGGGAATTTTTACGCCCAAATCGCTCGCCATTTTCTCCACAATTGGGTAGCTTTCTGGATGAACGCCCGTGTTGTCCAACGGGTTTGCGGCATCACGGACGCGGAGGAAACCCGCGCATTGCTCAAACGCTTTGTCGCCCAAACGCGGCACTTTTTTGAGTTGTTGACGGCTTTTGAACGCGCCATTTTCAGCTCTAAAATTGACGATATTTTGTGCCAACGTCGGCCCCAAACCCGAGACGTAAGTAAGCAAATGTTTACTCGCCGTGTTGAGATTGATGCCGACCAAATTCACGCAACTTTCAACGCTGCGGTCGAGGCTTTCTTTCAACGCCGTTTGGTTCACATCGTGTTGATACTGCCCGACGCCGATGCTTTTAGCGTCAATTTTCACCAATTCAGCCAACGGATCCATCAGTCGGCGACCAATTGAAACGGCCCCACGAACGGTAATGTCGTGGTCGGGAAACTCGGCGCGGCCAATTTCGGACGCCGAATAAATAGACGCCCCCGCTTCGTTGACCATAAAATAGCTAACGGGGTGCTTGGATTGGATTTTTTTACAGAGCGTTTCCGTCTCACGCCCCGCCGTTCCATCGCCGATTGCGACGGCTTCGATGTGGTATTTATCAATCAAACGTTCCAATTTATAAATCGCTTCGCCGTCCGAATTTGCGCCCAAATGTGGATAAACCGTCGTATTTTCAAGCAGATTGCCGCTTTCATCCAAGCAAACGACCTTACAACCCGTCCGAAATCCAGGGTCGATGCCTAAAACGCGGCGTTGTCCGAGGGGTGCTTGCAGGAGCAGTTGACGGAGATTATCAACAAAAACTTGAATCGCGTCAGCGTCCGCTTTGTCTTTCGACAGGTTGCGAAATTCGGTTTCCATTGACGGTGCAATCAAGCGTTCATACGCATCCTCAACGGCGCGTTTGACTTGTTCGCCCGACGGATTCGCCGAAATCACATAATCATCCACGAGTTTTGTTACCAAATATTCTTCATCCGCAGGGGCAACCGACAAGCGTAAAAAGCCTTCATCTTCGCCGCGCCGCATCGCCAAAAGCCTGTGCGACGGCGATTTACTGAGGGGTTCAGAAAATTCAAAATAGTCCTTAAATTTCACCGCTTCTTCGGCTTTTGACTTCACCACCTTTGTCGTGATTTTAGCTTCACGCTCAAAAGTTCGGCGACAAATAGCGCGGATTTGCTCACTTTCGCTCACCATTTCGGCCAAAATATCGCGTGCGCCTTGCAAAGCGTCTTCAACTGTAGCCACTTTATCGTTCAGATATTGCTTCGCAATTGAGATAATATCCTTGTGTTTTTGAATCAAAATCTCGTTCGCCAAAGGCTCTAAACCTTTCTCGCGGGCAACCGAGGCGCGGGTTTTGCGCTTCTGTTTGTAAGGTAAATAAATATCTTCCAACTCCGTCGGATTGTAACAATTTACGATGCGTTTTCGCAAATCGTCGGTCATTTTGCCTTGTTCTTCGATGCTTTTTAGAACACCTTCACGGCGTTTTTCGAGGTCGGCGAGCTTCTGCGTTTGGGTTTTGATGTCACCGATTTGCACTTCGTCGAGCGTTCCCGTCACTTCTTTTCGGTAGCGGGCGATGAACGGAATCGTTGCGCCCTCTTCCAACAATTGGACGGTGTTTTCGATTTGTTTTTTAGAAATGCCGAGCGCGTCGGAGATGAGTTGAAGGTGTTTCGGATTCATACTTTTCTAGTTTTTTTGTTTCACACAGAGGTCACGGAGAACACAGAGGTCTTACGAATTGTGCGAATTACGACATTTTTTACTTGGAAATAGCTCAAAAAGGCTTTTATACTGAGGGGGTACTAAACATCGTCGAGGTGCTAAACATCGTCGAGGTAACTAATTAGAGCGCAATGATACGGCGTTTCGGGAGTGAAAACCAAGTGAAATGAATAAAGAAAAGGATAAAACATACTTGGAAGATGACGACCGCTATAATACCTATTTTGAGCATACGATTGAGGCCACGGTTGAAGGACATCATCTAAAAACTAAAACGGATTTCATGGTCGCTAAGGGTATTTTAGATATGCCCAAAGTGCCGTATTTTCATTTTCAAGAATGCAAAAAATTGCGCGACCCCAAGCGGCAACCCCGTTGCTCAACTCGTTGAGGCTTTCCTAATCGCCCATGAAAAAAACAAAAATGAACGCCCCATCTATGGCGCAACCGTAAGCGGTAAGTTTGGGGATTTCTTCGTGTTTCACAACAAAACCTATTGTGTCTCACAATCTTACGATTGCACAAAAGGCGATGAACTGTTATTGATAATGGCCATTCTACAAAAGTTTAGCGTGATTTTGGAAACAACTTTATTAGATTAAATTATACGATGAGTTCGTTCACCTTCAAATGCAACGACCCCGAAAAGCGGTTGAACTCTTTTTGAATGATGAAAAGGCTCAAAAAAGTGAGCCCGTGAATCATATCTTTAATGATGTGATAGACGCTTTGCGTCTAAAATTCGGGCAGACTAATCCAGTAAATAATGACGCCAAGTGTAACTCAAAACCTCCAAATTAGGCATCCTCCGTATTTGAGACTAAAACGTTACGAAGATTTAAACCTTCGTAACGTTGTTAACCAACAATTGCGTCTAAAATCTTGTTATTTATCATCAAAACGGCTCCTATAAAATCCAAATCGGCCAATCAGACTTCCTGTTTTTTTTAACCAAGGTCAACGAATCGGCGCACGGGCTGATACTATCTTTGCGGCGTTAACCAGCAAAAAAAAATGGTTCACACTACTTATATTATGATTAATTTTTTGAAAAAACAAGGACTTACTGAAGCACAAATCGTTGAATTATTGGGCAATTCGGAAACATTATACCTCAAAAAGCGCACAATTCTGCTCAAAGAGAAGGACATAGGTCGGCAGGTTTATTTTGTAAAAAGTGGTATTTTACGCGCAGGCATCCACGAAGAAGAAACAAAAGATTGGACACATTTTTTTTATTCATCCGAGGGTTTAATGTGGGCGGGGCTTTCTTCAAATGCCTTACTCCAAAAACCTTCGGATTACTTTATCGAGGTCTTGGAAGATGCCGAAGTCATTGCTTTCGATTTGAATTATTTGCGGCAATTGCGCAGTACAAGTAGGGCATGGTCGCGTTTTTTTAATTGCCAACTCATGACGGTTTTTGATTATTTGGAGAATAGAAATTTGAATCAGCTTAAATATTCGCCCGAAAAACGGTATTTGGCTTTTATTGATACTTATCCCAAAATTGCTCAAAGCATTCCGCAACACTATATCGCTAATTACATCGGCGTTGTGCCTGAATCGCTGTCACGTATTAGAAAACGGCTTAATGATTCTGTCATTTTTGATTAACAAACGAATTTCCTAACCTAAGTCAACAAAATTTAGTGATATAACAAGATACTTTTGCGCACTCAATAGCTCTGTCATCTATTACTCGACATATAAACGCAACTGTTTTGACATTCAATTCTGTTAGTTCGCACCCTTTTTAGTAAATTTGCAACGCAACCGATATGATTTTTCAAAATCATGTCGGTTCTTTTTTTGTTTAAAAACGACCTTTATTTTGGCTGCAAAACATTTACGAAATCTTAAAGATTGCGCAAATTTTTGCAGCCAATGTTGACCATTTACTTCAATCGCCAAAGTTGTCCACTCGTCAAATTAGCTACGCCATTGCTGCCAAATAAGGCGATTTTAGTAAAATCTTCCGTTGGAAAAAAGATGTCGGTGACGACCGTTTCGCCGTCGTCAGCAATGAGTTCCACAGACGACACATCTATATAAATTTTCATTTTTAATGACTTATTTGTTGACAAACGCGGGGCGTAATGCTTACCCGTAAAGCCCTTTTCAAAATCTATTTTACCACTGTAAGCGCGGTCAACGTAGAAGTGATTAACGCCTTTTTCGTAGCCAATTTTGACGTTTTCGCCTTTAGAATTGGATAAAATAACGCCAAAATCAATCGCCGTCGTTTGCGACATATCAAAATTCAAGGACAATTCATGACACTTTGCCGAAGACTTGAGCTTTAAATCCACATTTCCTGAAATATTTTGAGGCAAAATTTCCATTTTAGCCCCCCTCAGTATTTCGGCCTCTTTTATGACTTTTTGTACCAAACGAACACCCTTTTCAGTCGTTTTCAAGGACAATTCACGCGGCAAAGTCATCGCGCTGCGCCATTTTTGAGTCGGCACAACTTGGGCATAATTCCAATTGCTCATCCAACCCAACAGCACACGGCGGTTGTCGGGCGCATTTGCCCACGTAACGCCCGCGTAGTTGTCGCGCCCGTAATCGAGCCATAAAAAATCATCGGGTTTGTTGTCATTTTTAAAGGTTCGGCCATCAAATTGACCAATAAAATATTGCGTTCCCGAACCCCCATTTGGCGCGCCGTTGCCGATATTAACAATCAACACCCATTTTGTAGAACCATTTTCTGTTGTCAACGGAAACAAATCGGGGCATTCCCAAACGCCGCCATGACTGCCTTCATTTTTGCCAAATTCGCTCGCTTTTGACCAGTTTTTCAAGTCTTTTGACGTATAAAAGGCGGTGTGATCGGCAACAGCCAAGGTCATAATCCACTCTTTTGAGGGTTCAAACCACAGCACTTTGGGGTCTCTAAAATCCTTCGCGCCTTGATTTGGCATGACAGGATTGTTGGCGTATTTTGTCCAAGTTCGGCCTTTATCCACGCTAAAGGCGAGGGCTTGCGACTGAAAATCCGTTCGACCCGACTTCTCCCCCACCATGTCGTGATACGTATATAAGGCAATCAAAGGCGGGTCTTTTTGCGTGCCAAAACCACTCGTATTTTGTTCATCAACGACGACGCTTCCCGAAAAAATGTAGCCCAATTTATCTGGAAACAAGCCAATCGGTAGATGTTCCCAACGAATCCTGTCTTTACTCACCGCATGACCCCAATGCATCGGGCCCCAAACCGTACTGTCGGGATAATATTGATAAAACAAATGGTATTCACCCTTGAAGTAAACCATGCCGTTCGGGTCGTTCATCCAACCTGTTTTGGGCGTAAAATGGAACTGCGGACGGTGTTGTTCCGACATAAAACCGTTTTTTGAAGAGGAACAGGCGGATAAAAGAGCGATGCCTAGCAAAAAGAGACTTAATTTTTTCATTTTTTAGATTTTTAACGTGAGTTCTAAATTAAAATCATTGATTATCAATTAGTTATGCTTGTAATTCGAGCTAAAAACGCCGTCATTGCGAGGCACGAAGCAATCTTTTTGGTTCAGCAGACTGCTAAACCAAACAGATTGCTTCGTGCCTCGCAATGACGACCTGTTTTGATGGATATTAGTGGTAAAATTTAATGTCCTAATACAGCCCTCACAGCATTTTAATTGATTGAAAGGCCAAACATACAAAAAAGGTACTTTCCGACAATCGGCAAGTACCCCTCAGTATTTTCAGAAGGAATTAAAAATTAAAAATCTAGCCATTGCCCAAAATTAAATACCTTTATCACTTCAAAGATAAAACGTCACAATCAATTTTACTTTTTTTATTATGAATTCTGCATCAAACTATGACGCTCACCACTATCCATTCTTAACCAATATTTTCGGCCAAATGAGTGACGCACAAGTCACTCAAATTCTTGCCGATACGCACATCTTCCCTATTGAGGCGGGCGATTATATTTTCAGACAAGGTGATACGCAAAATGCGCTGTTCATCGTGCTGTCGGGACGACTGCGGGTGTTGCACCAAACGGACAGTAATATTAAAATTCTTGGTGATGTGTCGGCGGGTGAACCCGTCGGCGAATTGGCACTTTTTACCAAAGAACCCCGCACTGCATCCGTTGTTGCGCTCCGAAAATCGACTATTTTACAACTTACCGAAGCCGATTACTTGAATTTGGTGCAAAAATTTCCAGCACTTGCCCACAATTTGACGAATTTTGTCATCCAACGTTTGCGCCGTAATGCGTTTCAGCAACGAATGGGCGCAGCACCCAAAAACATTGCGATTGTCCGACTGCAACCCGACCTTGATTTGAGTCCGTGGACGGATGATATTCAAAAAGAACTCAATGCGATGAACGTCGCCATCAACGTTTTTTATCCCGAAGACTTATCGGCAGACAATCCACACGCCCTTTTTGAGGATATGGACAACCACGAAGGCTTGAATTTTTTGGTCTGCGACGACCAACATCCCGAATGGGCCAATCAATGTTTGACGTATTGCGATTTGGTGTTGGTTGTTACCGATTTTAAGGTCCCCTCAGTAGTTTGTCCAATTGAAGACCATTTGAAGCTCTATACGGCTAATATTCTTAGTAAAAAAATCTATTTGCTGCTTTTGCACCCCGAAAACGCGCCTTTGCCGATGAATACGCGGCGTTGGTTTGAAGGACGAACGATTGATTTGCACCTGCATATTCGCAAAAACAATGCTCTTGATACACGGCGTTTTAGCCGAATTATAACGCATCAAGCTGTCGGTTTGGTTTTGGGTGGTGGTGGTGCAAAGGGATATGCACACATCGGCGCGGTGAAGGCGATGATAGAGGCGGGTATCGAATTTGACTTTGTTGGCGGCACAAGTGCGGGCGCATTGTACGGCATAGGTTTGACACTTACGGATTTTGACATGGCTAAAATGGCTGATTTGTCTAAAAGGGGTGCAGACAATAAACCCACGTCAAATGACTACAATTTCCCGTTTTTATCCTTGATGACGGGTCGAAAAATGCGAAAAATTCTACTTGAAACCTTTGGAGATACCCATCTTGAAGACATTTGGATTAACAGTTATTGCGTCTCTACGGATTATTCAACGGCCAGCCTCAAAGTGCATAATACGGGCTTGGCACGGCAAAAAATTGAAGCGAGTATCGCCATTCCAGGCGTATTTCCACCCGTTATCATCGACCGACACCTCCACGTTGACGGCGGTGTTGTGGACAATTTGCCCATCGAAGCGATGTACGAAAACCCTGTTCATCATGTGATTGCAATAGCCTTATCTACTCAATCGGCGCATTTTGTGGACATCAAAACTGTCCCTTCGGCGTGGGAAATATTTATCAATAAATTTACCAAAAAACACCGCTATCGCTTGCCAAAAATGCCCGCTTTGTTGATAAATTCCTTGACTTTGAACAGTGTTCAGAAGCAAGCAACGACCAAAACGCAAGTGTCTATGTATCTGGAAATGGATTTGCGCGCATTCGGTTTTCTCGATTGGTCAAAATGGGAAGAATTAATAGACAAAGGCTACGCGCAAACGCAAGCGTTTTTGAAAAACAGACCGACGCGTGAGCAGTTTTGGAAATGAAAGGATTTGCTTGCATCAGCAATTTACGCTTTGGCGTCATAGGCACACTGATTGGGCTGATACGACTGATTTACGCTGATTTTTTTCTAGAAAATCATAAAGAAATCAGTGTAAATCAGTCGTATCAGCCCAATCTGTGGCCCATTAAATCCCAAAGCGAAAATTGCTTAATCCAAACGCTTAATTCACATAACATACTGATTATCAATACTTCACCTTTAATACTTAGAAAATGACAAACCAAAATTACACAGCCTCTTTTTTCCCTAAGCTCATTTTAAGTGCCTTGCTCTTGTTTTTATACCCCCCCCCTATAAAAGCACAAGACACGTTGGTTTATGCCAATTCAGACCAATTTATAGAAGCGGGCGCGTTTGTCGATTGTTATGTTGACCAAACGGCGGGTTTGAGTTTTGACCAAATCAAGGCTTTGCCCGATAGTGTTTTTAAGAAAACGAAGGCAGGAATCATCAGTTTTGGCAACACTAAGGCGAGTATTTGGGCAAAATTGCCAATTCAAAACCAAACAAACGACCTGCTTTACATCACTTTTGCAGGTAATTATTTAGCCATTGTAGATGCTTACATTTTAGACGATTCGGGCGTTTGGCGCGTTAGACAAGGCGGCACAAGTCGCCCGTCTCGCAACCGCGATTTGCAGCGCGGTGCGGTTTCTTACAATTTAGGGCAAAATCCCCGCATGGTCTATGTCAATCTCCGCTCATCTTCTCCTTTGACGGCACAAGTCTCGGTGTCGAGTTTAGCTACACTAGCAAATATTTATCACGACCGCGACCTCTTTCTCGGCATTTGCTTAGGTGTTTTAATCGCAATAGGACTCTACAATCTATTTCTTTTTTTCTCGGTCAAAGAATGGCTCTACCTCTACTATTTTGCCTATATTTTAATGTCAATTGGGTTGATTGCGGAAGTTATTACAGTTGGGACAACGCCGCAAGGTATCCGCCTGCCTTTTCAAGAATCGGTGATGATAGCGGGTGTGATTTTTAGTATGCGTTTTTTGAATATCCGTCAAAAAATGCCTATTGTTTACAAATTTTACTTAGGTTTTATAGGAATTATGCTTGCTTGCATCCTGCACAACAACGTCCTCCGTTGGCAGCCTTGGGGCAATAGTTTTTTTCAAGGTTCGACCATTTTTTTCTTGTTAGGACTGCCCGTTTTGGGAATTATTACCTATCGGCGCGGCAATAAAAGTGCTTTATATTACACCATCGCTTGGACAGTTCTCATTTTTTCTGCCATCATCACAACGGCGAGCGGCCTTGGTCTAGTGCCTGTTACTTATTTGACAAGAAGTGCCCTTGTTGTCGGTATGTGCCTCGAAAACCTTTTGTTGGCTTTTGCTTTAGCCAATCGCCTCAAAGAATACCGAAATGCGACCGAAAAAGCGCAGGCTTTGGCACTCCTCCGTTTGGGAGAAAACGAGGCACTAGTGAAAGGACAAAATCGGTTGCTGGAGGAAAAAGTTAATGAACGCACAACTGAATTGGAAAATTCACTCGCCGTTCTCAAAGCAACGCAAACCCAATTGATTCAATCCGAAAAATTGGCAAGTTTAGGCGAACTCACGGCGGGCATTGCCCATGAAATTCAAAATCCCTTGAATTTTGTCAATAATTTCTCCGATTTGAGTGTCGATTTGGTCAAAGATTTAAAAGATGAAATGGATGTCCCACTAACGCCCGAAGGGGGAATCGTCATATTTCCCGAAGGGGGAATCGTTATATCCTCCAAAAATAAAGCTTATATGGATGAGTTATTTACGGATTTAAGCCAAAATCAAGAGAAAATCAGCCATCATGGCAAACGGGCGAGCAGCATTATAAAAGGAATGTTAGGACACTCACGCGCAAGTACGGGCATGAAAGAGTTGACGGATATTAACTACTTGGTGGACGAATCTTTGCGTTTGAGTTATCACGGTCTGCGCGCCAAAGACAAAAGTTTTAATGCCACAATGGAAAAGCATTTTGAGACCCCCCTCAGTAAAATAGCCGTTATTCCTCAAGATTTAGGGCGCGTTGTTTTGAATTTAATAAACAACGCTTTTTATGCTGTTAATCAGCGACAGCGACAATCTTCCGAAGGTTTGAAACCTTCGGAAGCTTATACAGCAACTGTTTCTATCTCAACACAACATATTGACAATCAAATCATTATAAAAATAAAAGACAATGGTACGGGAATGCCCGAAAGCATAAAAGCCAAAATTTTTCAACCTTTTTTCACAACAAAACCAACGGGCGAAGGCACGGGATTGGGTTTGTCTTTGAGTTACGATATTGTCACAAAAGGCCACGGCGGGGCTTTGGAAGTCGAAACTACTGAGGGGGTCGGTACAGAATTTATTATTCGTTTACCTGCCTAAATAGATGGCAAATTGATGATGTCGGATGTAGGCGGTGCTTCGTGCCCGAAATCCAACATCACAAATCCGAAATATACTGAGGGGTGCAACCGAAATCCGGCATCATAAATCCGAAATGTACTGGTTGCTGTTTTTTTCCTACTTTTGTTCTAAAATAATGACATTATGATAAAAATTCCTTATGGTCAGAGTGATTTTAAAGGCATGATGGAAAATAACTTTTTCTATCAAGACCGCACCGAGTTTATAGAAAAACTCGAAAAATGGAATGCTAATTTCCCCGTTTTTCTGCGCCCTCGTCGGTTCGGGAAAAGCCTTTTTATCAGTACTTTGCACCATTACTATGGATTAGAACATAAAAAAGATTTCCAAAAACTGTTTGGCAACCTGTATATCGGGCAGCACCCGACGGCTTCTGCTAACAACTATTTGGTTTTGCGATTCGAATTTAGTCGCATTGATACAAGTACGCAGGAAAGAACGTATCAAGGTTTTTTAACAAATGTCATTTCGGGTGCGCGTACTTTTTTGGGTGCTTATCATGAATTTTTCACTTTGGAACAACAAACTATTATTGAAAATAGGACAAGCCCAGAATCAGTCATTAAAGCTATTTTTGATTTTACAAAAAAGAACAAAATTCCTCATAAAATCTATCTGCTGATAGATGAATACGACCATTTCGCCAACGAATTGCTGTCTTTTGATATGGAGCGTTTCAAATCCAATGTCATGAGAAACGGCTTTGTGCATAAATTTTATGAAAGCATTAAAGCGGCTACGGGTGAAGGGATTATAGAAAAAGTCTTCATAACAGGTGTTTCACCTATCACGCTTGACTCATTGACAAGCGGTTTCAATATCACTGATAACATCACTTTAAACCCCGTTTTTCATGATTTGATGGGTTTTACACACGCAGAAGTGGAGATTATTTTGCATAAATCGGCGATTCCAGTAGAAATAATACCCAAAATGATGTCCGATTTAGCCAGTTGGTATGATGGCTATTTGTTTACACCCGAAGTCAAAAATCAACTTTTTAACCCCGATATGATGCTCTATTTTTTAAAAGAATACAGTATTAACAATCGATATCCTGCCGTCATGTTAGACCAAAATGTGATTTCAGATTATGGAAAAATTCAAAGTACGTTTAAAATTGGTGGGAATGAAATAGAAAAATATGAATTATTGGAGGCGTTGGTTCAAAATGGTTTTATTGATTTTCCCCTCACACGGCTTTATAATTTAACCTTAGACTTTACACAGAACGACTTTTTGAGCTTGTTGTTCTATATGGGCATGGTTAGTTTTAGAGAGGAAGCGATTATTGGTTGGCGTTGCCAAATCCCTAATTATGTCATCAAAAAGCTATATTTTGAATATTTTAACGCCATTTATCTATCCAAAACACGATTTGTTAGGGCTACAAGGCCGATTGCCCAATCTATTGAGGCACTTTTAGGAACAGGCAACCCGCAACCTTTCTTTGACATAGTTGAGCAGGTTTTGCTTGAAAATCACTCCAACCGAGATGAAATGCCCTACGGAGAAAAACACCTACAAACCTTGATGATTGGCTTATTGTTTCCTTACGAATCTTATTATATTCACAGTGAATACGAAGTCAAAAGGGGTTGTCCCGATATTTTTTTAGAACGAATGCCTAATAAACCTTTGACTTTTGATGTCGTTTTGGAGTTGAAATATGTCAAAAAATCGGCTGTCAAAAAAACAAGGGCTAAAAAAGGAGAAGGCCAAAAAGCAACCGATGGCAAAAGTCTTTTAGAGAAAATAGTCGCCGAAGCCCAAATACAATTGGATGCGTACATGACAAGCGAGCGATTCAGCCGCCCCGATGTGCGGGGTTTTTATGTCGTTTTCCTAGGCGGCGAAGTCTATAAATGGGGAGAATGGGGAAAATATTAAACGATGTCGGATGTCGGATGTCGGATGTCGGCGATAAACAAGCCGAAATCCGACATCCTGAATCCGAAATATACTGAGGGGGGTATCATCTAAACTAAACCAGTACAATTTACAAAATTTTTTACTTTAAAAACAAAACAGAACAGATGAAAATTTTAGTTATTGACGATGAACAAGACATTAAATCCTTATTTTTACAACGTTTTAGGCGTGAAATACGGGAAAATGTGTTCTATTTTTCTTTTTCGCATTCGGGCGAAGACGCCTTAGCTTTCTTAAAAAACCAAGGACAGGAAGCCATTTTAATCCTGTCGGACATCAATATGCCTGGCATGAGCGGTTTAGAATTGTTGCGCCTCATTAGGCTCAATCATCTGCTTCCGCCACCGCCGACAGTGATGATGATTACGGCTTATGGCGATAAAGAAAACTACGAACAGGCAATGGCCCTCGGTGCAAACGATTTTTTGAACAAACCAATTGATTTTAACGCACTTAAAGAAAAATTAACAAACTTATTATGAAGTCTAAAATTATGGTTGTTGATGATGAAAATGACTTGGAACAACTTATCCGCCAAAAATTTCGCCGCCAAATCCGTGAGCAACAATACGAATTTGTTTTTGCATCGAATGGTCAAGAAGCCCTAGATAAAATCGCTGACGATGCCGATATTGACATTGTTTTTAGCGACATTAATATGCCCGTGATGGACGGCTTGACGCTTTTGAGCAAGTTGAATGATAAAAATCCGTTGATAAAAACGGTGATGGTGTCGGCTTACGGCGATATGGACAATATTCGGATGGCGATGAATCGGGGGGCGTTCGATTTTGTTTGCAAACCGATTCAATTTGACGATTTGGAATTGACGCTGTTGAAAACCGTAAAATACGTGGCGCAAATCCAAGAAACAATCAAAGCGATAAAGGAAAACAATATTTTGAAGATGTATGTCGATGACAGCGTGCTTCAATTTATGACCCGTAGCGAAGCCCAAACCTCGCTCATGGTCAATGAAACATTGGAAGCAACGGTCGTTTTCATGGATATTTGCGGTTTTACGGCCATTTCGGAGAAAGAAACGCCCAATTTTGTCGTCAATCTTATAAACAAATATTTCGATATAATGGTCAAAGAAATCATCGCGCAAGGTGGTTACATCGACAAGTTTTTAGGCGACGCCGTGATGGCCATTTTTAAAGGCGATTACCATATTGACCGCGCGATTGAAGCATCTTTGGCCGTCAACAAGGCCATTGACGTCCAAAAAGAAGCCCTTTCCAATACAGAAACTTTTTTACCCAAAGTGTCAATTGGTATCAATTCGGGCGAAATGATTTCAGGAAATATCGGTTCAGCCGCCTTGAAAAGATTGGATTTTACGGTCATCGGCGACGTTGTGAACACCACGCAACGCCTTCAATCGGCAGCACAAGCGGGGCAAATCATTATCAGCAAAGCGATTTATGAGCAAGTCAAAGACTCTTTTAATTGTAAAATGGTGGGCGATATTGCCGTAAAAAACAAGGCCAATCCGATTACAATTTATGAAGTGATTGACTAACATTCTGAGGCTGAAAAGCAAAATATACTGAGAGGGCTGTTTCACACAGAGTCCACGAAGGACACAGAGTTTCTTCTTTTTTTGTCATATAGAAAGAAAACAAAAACAAAGACCTCTGCGTCCTCCGTGAACTCTGTGTGAAACAAAAATCAAGACCGTTTCCGATAATTCCAAATCGCTAAACCATTGAAAATCAAGGCGAAAACGCACATCATCCCGAATTGAGACCGCACATCGGCGAACCGACTGCCCTTCAAAATGACCATCCGAATGACCTCAATAAAGTACGCTACGGGGTTGAATTTTGTAACAATTTGCGCCCATTTGGGCATGGATTCGATGTTGGTATAAAGGCCGCCGAGCAAAATAAAAATCATCATAAAGAAAAATGCAATAAACATCGCCTGTTGTTGCGTGTCCGCAAAAGTCGAAATCAATAAACCTATGCCCAAACAAGCTAATAGATAAACGGCTGCAAATCCGTAGATTAGCGTCAAACTACCCATTGGAATAATGCCAAAAACGAGCCGCGCAATCACCAATCCAATCGACAAAACAAAAACGCCCAACAACCAAAATGGAATCAATTTGCCGAGTACAAATTCCCATTTTTTTATAGGCGTCACGTTCAGTTGTTCAATCGTGCCAATCTCTTTTTCCCGCACAATATTCAAGGCTGATAGGAAAATCCCCACCATCGTCACCAAGACAACAAGGATGCCTGGCACCATGAAAATTCGATAATTCAGCGTTGGATTGTACCACAAAACGGGGACAACTTCAATCGTTTGTACACTGTTGGTGCGCGGCGGCGGCAACCAATCGAGGCGAATATCGGCGTTGAAATCGCGGATAATGCTCACCGCGTACGCGCCACCAAGACCCGCTTTGACGCCATTGACGGCGTTGACGGCCAGTTGCAATTTTGCCGCATTTTCTTTCACCAATTGCACTTCAAATTTTGGCGGAATGACGACGATTAAATCGGCATTGTCTTGCTCAATACTTGTCATCGCCACGTCGTATGAGCCTTGAAAATCGACCAAACGAAAATAGCCCGAAGCCGTCATTTTCGACACCAATTGGCGCGAATACGTCGAATGGTCTTGGTCAACGACCGCCAAATTGATGTTTTTGACTTCATAATCCGCCGCAAAAGGCAAAATCATGAGTTGTACAATCGGCATCGTCAAGATGACCCGAAGAATCGCTGGGTCGCGGAGCATTTGTATAAACTCTTTTCGCAAGAGAAACTTGAGTGTTCGCATTGTTTAATTTTATTGTATCACGGACTTCAGTCCGTGATACTTAAATGGCCACGGACTGAAGTCCGTGATACTGTTTTACGCCAATCTTGTCTTAAATTTCGTCAAACTCACTGTCAAAAGCACAACAGTCATAAAGCCCAAAATCACCGTTTCTCGCCATATAGAATTGAAAGTCAATCCTTTAATCATAATGTTTTTAACAATTATGAAATACCATTTAGCAGGAATAATGTTAGAAATATATTGCATTGGCAACGGCAAATTTTCCAACGGGAACATAAAACCACTGAACAAAATAGTCGGCATCATCAAGCCACCTAACGCCAAAAACATGGCCACTTGTTGCGATTCAGCTATGGTAGAAATCAATAATCCCAAAGCCAACGAACAGATAACATACACGATGCTGACGGCAAATAAAAGGCTCAAATCGCCTCGAATCGGCAAGCCTAAAACGTGGACAGAGAGCAACAAAATGGTAGAAAAATTGATGATGGAAAGGAGCAAAAAAGGCATCATTTTCGACAAAATGACCCAAATAGGCCGCATCGGCGACACCAAAAGAATTTCCATTGTCCCTAATTCCTTCTCTCGAACGATGGAAACGGATGTCATCATGGCCGAAATGAGCATCAAAATCATCGCCATAACGCCAGGTACAAAATTGTATTCGCCCCGCAATTGAGGGTTGTACAACATCCGCGTTTCGACGCTGATACTGAGGGGTAGCTTGGCCGTCGTATTCAATAATTGTTGATTGTATTCTGCAATAATCGCCCCCGCATAATTGATAATTGTCGTCGCCGTATTTGGGTCAGAAGCGTCTGTAATCAATTGAATTTGAGCCTTATTCGTATGCAATAAAGTTTCCCTAAAATTGGGTGCAAAGACCACCGCCATCTTGATTTTTCCCGACTGAAACGCCCGTTCAATGTCTTCAATAGACGTCAAATTACGTTCAATATCGAAATATTGACTCGCCGCAAACTTCTGAATGACCCCCTCAGTATAAACGTCTTTTGACTCATCTAACACCGCAATTCGACTGTCTTTTACTTCATTTGACAAGGCAAAACCAAATATCAAGACCTGCATAATCGGCATCCCAAACAACACAAACAACGAACGGCGGTCGCGCATAATGTGCAAAAATTCTTTTCTAACAAGCGTGTAGAATTGACGCATTTATTGTAATTTTGTGAAAAATTTAATTTTATTTAAAATGGTTGCTTTAAAAACGACAAAAAGTCATAAACCCAAGCCTTCCCAAATACCAACCGCTTTGATTTACGAAATCATTGACGGAAAACCGATTTATTACAACGGTTA
>JAYSRS010000085.1:0-6345 GCA_043720935.1 Saprospiraceae bacterium | reverse complement strand
CCCCAAGTTAGGAAAACGACTTTTAAACCTAACGCGGGTTTCAAATCCTGTCCATTACCCACAAGTTTTTTGACCTCATAAATCCGTAGGATTTACACGTTTATAGGAAAAGACGAACGAACAGCATCCCGAATCCGTTAGGATTCGCACGTTTATTCAAAATGCGCCGAACTTTCAACGTGCGAATCCTAACGGATTCGGGGAACTTTCACGGTTATTTTATCTATAAACGTGCGAATCCTAACGGATTCGGACTTTAAAAAAAGATGTGGGTAATGGACAGGGTTACAAACCTCGACGACGTTAACAGTTCTAAAACCTTAGAAGAAATCCGTTGCAAACCGTTTCTTCAAATCCACTTTTTCGACTTCTTTTTCGTTCAAAATCAAGTGACTCAAATTCAATTTCATCGCTTCTTCTTCAAATTTCGATGGTGCGAGCATACCCGTACAGAGGCACACTTTGCGCTCTTTTAGCTGCAAAATGTCGTAATTTGGGCAACTGCTGCACCCTTTCCAAAACTCCGCATCTTGCGTTAACTCGCTGAAAGTCACGGGAATATAGCCCAATTCGCTATTGATTTTCATCACAGGGCCACTCGTCGTGATACCAAAAACCTTTGCCGCAGGATAGATGTCGCGGGCGAGATTGAAGGTTGCTTTTTTGATTAACCGCGCCAAGCCATGTTTGCGGTATTCGGGGTCAACGATTAAGCCTGAATTCGATACGTAATTGGCATTTGAATAGGTTTCGATATAACAAAAACCAATCACACGGTCGCCGTCGAGGGCAATAATCGCATTACCTGTATTGAGTTTTTTAGCAATGTAATTAGGGTCGCGTTTCGCAATACCCGTTCCACGTACACGCGCCGATTCCTCGATTAAATTGCAAATCGCTTGTGCATGAACGGCGTGTTCTTCCGTGCCAACGATGATTTTGAAATTATTTGCTATTGTATTTTCTTGATTAGCCATTTTATTCTTAATGATGAATTGTGAGTGATAAATGAGGAATTGCATAACTGAATGAATCATTTATAGTCACGTAATTAATTGTTTATGTTAATGATGATTTATAAAACGTAAATAATGAACTAAAATTCCCATAACTATTTACATTTTTAGGTAATTAACTATTATTCTATAGCGGAATTATCCTTTAATTATCGCATGCGGCGTAGCTGCAAAATCTCGGTAATATCAAACCAAACCGTTATTTTCTACGCGGTGTAACCGCAATACTGCTTGTTTAGCGGTTACACCGCATTTAAAACCGTTTGTTCGTAAATTATATTACCAAGATTTTGCAGCTACGCCGCAGTGCGATAATTAAACAATGATTCTGTTTAATAATGAATTTACAAATTTTAGTACCCCTCAGTATTTTTACTAAAAAGTATTAAAATCGTTATTAAATTCATCACAAAACAAGACACATTAAAGTGCGTTTGGTCATTTTATTGATTAACCATTACTAAAAAAGTAGTAAATAGTTAATAAACAAATAACATGGTTTTATTTTTCAATTAAATTGGAAAAGGGAAAGGGGTTTTTAATTAAAAATTAAAAATTAATAACGACTTCTAATTAGTGCGTACTTAATTAAAGAATTAAACAGGCAATTAAATAAAGCTTGTTTTAATTTTTAATTTTTAATTTTTAATTTCTAATTAAAAAGTGGGTTTGTACGGCGACATTCCTAGAATGTCTTGTGCCGTTTATGATTTATTTCGACACGCTACTGCGTGGCGGAATACGGCAAGGTCGGAACGATCTGGTCGGTCGTTCTAAGGTTGGAAAATGATATGTAGCCGTTATTTTTTTCATCTTGGAACAAAAGTACATACCCCCTCAGTATTACGCAACAGTTGAGCCGAATAAAATTCTTTTTTAACTAAACTTTTAGAATTTAAAGCGATAAATGTGGGTATTTTTGAATATAATTTGGTAGTTTGGTATTTTTGTATGTATGGGTTAAAATAAGGCTTGGTAAAATTTAAAGTTTTTATTGAGAATAATAAAGCAATTAAATTTTGATAAAAACAAGAACAGCCGATGTGATTTAACACAACGACCGTTCTTGGGCAGCCATCCTAGGACAGCTAGTATCTTGAAAGTAAACTTAAATTTTAAACGAAACTCAAATGACTTAACTTTCAGAATACAATTTTTCCATCAAATCTTTAAAATACAATAACACGGCAAATAAATCAAAAATATCGTCACTTGTTGTTACATAAGGATTGCTAACTGCATACGTATTATTATCTAAAATAACAAAAAACCAATTTCGACCATTCACATAAATACCATAAATCGGTTTATCATCTGCATTTTGAACTTTTGCGGCTACCATTGCGATTAATAATTGACCTAAAGGGTCATTATCACGTTTTTCGGCTTTGTATTGTTGCAAAAATAAATTAAATGGTTTACGTTCTCTTTGTACGCCTTTGCCTAACATAAATTCAACTAAACCTTTCGTGGTTTTTGCGCCGTTTTCATATTTTACACTTAACTCTCGTTGTATAAATGCCTTAAAATGTTCGCTAGAAAAACTGATTTGATTAAAAAATGGCGCAATAAATATAAACGTCGTTTCATCATTATTCCACGTATCTACATAATCAAGAAGTAGTGACCGTTTTGATTCTACAAAAGAGCGACGTGAATCATTTTCGGCTAATTTAATCGTTTTAAGATGGTCTAAAAAAGGATGCTTTTCAAGGCGAATTAAGTTAAATTCGTTCATCACTTCTTCATAGAGCCAATCTTTAAAATGCTTGTTTTTAACTGCTTTTGCTATGATTTTTACGATTTTAATTCAAATATTGGGCAAATTTAAGTAAAAATTTCGGATTCCCAAATTCTTTTAAAGTCCCAACATCTCCCTCAAATACGCACTCTGATTGTCGTGTTTAGCCCAATAATCGCTCATCATTGTTTTCAGTAGCGTGGCACGGCTCATGATTTTATTACCATCAAATTCTGAAAAAGCCGTGATTTTATGCGGAAAAGCGGCTTCAAAAGTCACTTCCAAACGCCGTTTTAAATCGGGATAATTGACCGTACAGATTCTAAAACCACCTTCAATATCTTTAAAAACAATCGTTGCATTCGCAGCCGTAACGGGCTTGTGTCGCAAGCGTGTGAAAGTTAAATTTGGGATAATTGTCGCTTTTTCGGGCAAACTTGACGGGTTTATACGCAGCCGCGTAAAAATTTCGTCTTCCAAAAGTACCCCCTCAGTATTGAACACTTTATCGCCTTCCGTTTCAAAATACGAAAATTGATTCACTTTATAGGTGTTGTCTTTGACGTAATCTATTTGCGTAAAAACATGGCCGCACCAATCTTGAACAGTCGTTGTGGCTTTCAACGAATGCGGCATTTTGGCAATGTCGACAGGCGTAAATAGGCTCGACATCAACGAATAATCATAAATACCTGTCTGAAAACGCGATAACGCATTGAGTTTCAATACAGGCACACGGTCGTCACCTGCTTTTGCAGGGTCGTCGAGCTTGACGTGTTTAGACTTAGACAAATCTTCGGTAACGAAAACGAAGGCCGTATAACCTTTACGCGGCTCGTCATAGCGGTTGATTTCAAGGCTATAACTTGCCAATTCTGCTTTTCCTGCATACCAATAGGCATTAAAATCGTTGGCATTGAAAGCGGCATTTACGGCTTTTGCATCCGTTGAAGCGGCGGTGTTTGTGGTGTTTTTAACGCTCGAATTAGGGGCATCGCAAGCGAAAAAGACAATGGACAACACAATGATTGCAGATAAAATATTTTTTTTCATAGATACTCTTTTTAAAATTATAAACACATAACGCATTAAGCGTTGAAAGGACACACTTAACACAAATTAGAAAACGATTTTAAAGGCTAAATGGTTGTTTTTTCTTGGTGAAAAACGCAGTTACGAAGTTAAACCTTACTCTTTTTGGGGCAGTTGAACAACCGATAATGAATTTATGTAAAAGAACACCCCCTCAGTAATTTTAATAAAAAAGCCACCTCGCAGTACGAATTGGTGGCTTTACTATTTGATATTTTTAAAAGCGTTTGTTTTAGGGCGTAAACAATACGGCTGTTTTCCAATCGCCAATCCCTTTTTTCTCCTTAGAAAACGACACGCCGATACCGATAATGGGTTTTTGGCGGTGTTTGAGATTAGCGACATGGTTTTTTTGCTCGATATAATCTAGTGCCGCTTCGGCAGTTTCATTGATTTTATATTCAAATAAAAAAATCGCTTCGGGACGGACGACAACCATATCAATTCTTCCCGTCGGCGTATGCACTTCGCTACGCACATCAGAACCTATCATGGTGAAAATCAAATGAATAACGGCATGAATAAACTTCTCTTCGTTGCTGATATAGTTTTGGTCGGGAATAGCTTGAATTAGGTTGTGTAGTGTATCTCGAACAAGGTCAAGTTGACGGCTGTCCAATGCTTTCAAAATATCCACTCTGTAATCTATGTCATTAGGATTATAGATGTATTCCGATAACAAAAACTCTCCAAAAGATTGTCTAACTTCTTCATTTGGATAATTTAAAACGTATTGATTGTAAGGTGTTATGCCTTTTATCGTCAAATAACCTGTTTGCAATAATAAACAAGACAGGTTAATGCCTTCAATATTATCCAAATGGAATTTCTCTAAAATATTTTCGGGGACTTCTATTTCTTCTAATTTATACTCAAATCTTTGGCGCATTATACGCATGAGAAACGAAGGTGTGCCTGTCCGAAACCAAAAATTAGTATAAGACTTTTTGGTAAAAAAATTCAATACTGAAAATGGGTTATAGACCCAAGTTTTAGCGTCCCAACTGTAACCGTTGTACCAGAATTTCATTTTTTCCAACGTATCGGGTGGCATAGCGGCAATATAATCTTTAAAATAATGCTCCAATTCTTCTTGCGTATAACCACACAAAGCCATTGTGCGCGGGTCAATTGTCAGGTCGTCCAGATGATTTAAGTCCGAAAAAATGGACACTTGAGCAAATTTGGACACGCCCGTTATAAACAACAAACGGATATGATTAGAAGACCCTTTTAGAATAGATAAAAACTGTTTGAGTATATCGCGTTGTTTGCGGGCTTTTTCTAAATTAGAGGAGTTTACGTAATCTGCTATCGGTCTGTCGTATTCATCCATTAAAATAACGACCGATTTACCCGTTTTTTGTGCTACTTTTTTAATCAATTCTTTGAAACCCGCGCTCGGTGATTTGGCTTCAATCGTTACGCCGTGCGGCTCACCCGCTTCTTGCAAAGCACCCATCAAGGCTTTTGGTAAGGCAATTTCATGTTCAAGACCATCAAATGAAAACCGCAAAACGGGGTGGGTTTCTGTCCAATCCCATTTGTCTTCAATCCACAAGCCTTTGAAAAGGTCTTTATTGCCATTAAATATTTCGTGAATTGTATCAACAGTTAAAGATTTACCGAAACGACGTGGGCGCGACAGAAAATAAGCCCTGCCTTTGGGCAAGCAGAGTTTGCAGATAGCCTCTGTTTTATCTACATAAATAGATTGATTGTTCCGAATAACGGAAAAATATTGTTGACCAATAGGCAAATGACCAATATCCATATTATTTCACATTTTATCGGGCAAATATAACATTTTATGACAAAAAGCACCCCCTCAGTATTTTCAAGAAAAAACAAGCCGCCTCATACGGTCTTCATTTTACTAAAATTTAATAATTAAAAGAATGATTTTACTGAAATATACTGAGTAGTACGTTTTATATATTTTTAGAAAAACCTAACGCGGGTTTCAAACCCGCGTTAGGTTGTAACTTGGCAAAAGATTTAGGAAATTTGCAAAATTTCCTAAATCTGATACCCCCTCAGTATTTTGCGACATAAAGCCGATAATTCCGAAAAAAAAAGATTTATTAAGGTCAAAACTGTTAAAAATCAATCCACCAACAAATCAGAAGGCAATTTCCCAAATCGCTGTTTGAAACTCCGCGAGAAAGAACGGCTATCGGCGTAACCGACTTTTGAAGCCACTTTTGCAATCGAATCATATGTCCATAAAAATAGACATATTAGCACGTTAGGTCTAAGATTAGATGTCGTATGAGTGAATCCACAAATTTTTAACATTAGATAATTGTGAGGTGTGTGTAGCATTCTTTTCATTAGCAGTTTTTTATATACAATACAAGTTGAATAACAATAAGGAGGTAGTTTTTCGTTATCTTTTTGGTTGGGAACGTTAAGTAAATAAAAGCGTATTTTACTGGCTCTTTCTCGCTGCGCTCGAAAATCGCCATCTGAAGGATTTTTTAGGAGGCAGCTTGT
>JAYSRS010000084.1:0-6379 GCA_043720935.1 Saprospiraceae bacterium | reverse complement strand
AATGCTTTCAAATCAATACTTAAAATATTGATTTACAAACATTTAGGAAATTTTAAAAATTTCCTAAATGTACTCTCCACAATAATTTTCAGAGAACCTATTTTTTTTACGCCGCCAATTTTTGTAGTTGATAGCGAATCGTTGAGGGGGCAACGCCAAAAGAAGGCGGTAAAATACTATCGGGCGCGACGCTCAAAATGCCGATTTTTATCAGTGCGGCGTGGTGAATCGTATGCTCCAAATTGTAATGCAACTCGCGTTCGAGGCTGCTTTTCATGGTTTCTTGCTGCTCATTCGTCGCAATACTGAGGGGCCATTGCAAGTGCGTTTGACCCATCGTATCGAGGGTTGAAATAACCGTTTCGACGGCTTCTGTAAAGTAATCAAGATTGGTTTGTAGCAATAAATCGCGGCTGCGGTTATCGTAGTTAACTTGTTGATTATCAAACGATTGTTCTAGTAAACATTGATAAAATTCGACAACGTGGCGGGCGTGCATCCCAATTGTTGACCCCGAAAAAACGGGCAACGAGCGACTGAATTGTGCCTCGTTTAATTGACCTAAAACCTGGTTTAATTCAATAAGTGTTTGCTGAATGCTGCGAATGAGCTGACTCATATTTTAACTTTAAGAAATGATGAAGTATGAATGATAAAAGATGAATTTATTGATTTTGTTAGGGCGTTTGTCCACAGATTTCACGGATTTTCACTAATTTGGATAGTGCATTTTGACCTCAATTTTACTTGAAAATCGGCTTTTAATCCGTATTAATCCGTGAAATCTGTGGAGAAACGCCGATTAAAATTCGGCAAAAATGCCCACGGCAGTTGACGGCGCGGCCAATACATTTTGGCCTTTCAACGCCCCTGCAAAGCGAAAAGACACGCCCATATTTTTCTTTTTGTTTATGTAATACAACAATTCTGGCCCGATGCCCATAAATTCTACGTTGTTTGAAAACAAACCCGTTAACGCTTCTTTTGCTGTGCCGTTATTCAAACTTTCGATGCCATTTATCTTAAAAATAGCTAAAAGTCGGTCATTAAAAAATTTGTAGCCAAACTCAAAATCGTAGCGAAATTCATCCGAAAACCCCATTGTTCGGTTGTTAAAACCCGCCGCGCCTTGTGTCCACCACTTCGATTTACCCGTTCCGACGGCAATTTTGAGCATTTGATTAAACTCGCCATCACCCGTAAACAAGCCGTCGGACTGTCTAGCATCGCCCGTTGGTAAGCCTAAAAAAAGGTTGGCACTAACCGAAATACCTTTTTTATTGTACAATCCGTAACGAAAAGCCACGTCCACATCGCCAAAATTATTGTTAGCAATGGCAGGTTCGATGATATTGCCCGTTTGCGCGCCCTTCGTTGCGTTCACTGTGTTGCGAACGAAAAACGGCACATAAGCCATCACAGTTAAGTTATTTGTAATACCATACTCGCCATAAAAACTGACAGTATGGTTGCCAAGCGTTCTGAAAGGCACAGCTTCGCCCGTTTTGTCATAGACATCGCCCGCTTGAATAACCGAATAATCGAGCTTGTAAAAGCCCGAACCTTTGCTTTTTGCCCATGCTTGGGCCGTTGATACTGAGGGGGTCGCTAAAAATGAGAGCAATAGAAAAAAGCCTATTTTTTGAATTGAATTTTTCATTTTATTAATTGATTTTCGTTGAAAATGCTTATATTTTTGCGGAATTATCGGTTTTATGTCGCAAATCAATTTTTGAGTAAAAAAAGGCTTTTTTGTGGCAAAAGATTGGCAAAAGATTGGCAAAAGATTGGCAAAAGATTTAGGAAATTTGCAAAATTTTCTAAATCTGATACCCCCTCAGTATTTTGCGACATAAAGCCGATAATTCCGTATTTTTAAGTAAAATTATATAGTTTTTACGTTCCAACGTTCGGGGAACTTTTGAAATTCCCCGAACGTGTGCCATCTATTTCAATTCAGCTGACCCAAAAACGGGGCCTAATGTGCAATAAAAAACCGCATATTGGTAGTTGGCAGGATTGACGGTGCTTGGTACTGTCCACGTTTGTACGCCCGTAAGGCCGCCCGAAATTTTGGTCGCTGTAATTTGAACGCTTACCGCACTCGTCGCATGAGCGTTTGGCGTTATTGTATAGCTGCCGTTGGTATGATTGGCCAATAAAAGATATAAACTTGGGCCCCCACTGACATTGAGATTAGCATCCGTTATAATTTGAGTGATGCCTTTGACGGTTTGAATCCGCACATTGCCGACCGCCGTGTAAGCACCTGTACGCGATTGAAAGACGCCGCGCCTTAAGAAAGTAGTGTCGCTTGATGTGCCGCCGCCGCCCGTTTGCGTTTGATTGAGAATAAGCGAATCGGTTGCTTTTCCAACTGTTGCGTAAAGCGTTACTTTTCCAAAAACAAGAGCTTTTGCCTTTCCTGTGGCATCAATAGCAATTTTACTAGGGTCATTGCTGCGCCAAATAATGCTTTTGGCGACTTCCTCAACGCCGTATTGATTGGTATATTTAACCGTAAATGTCTGCTCTTGACCGACAGTAAGCGTTGTAAGGCGCGGGGCAATCGTCACGCGTTCGGGAATAATCGGGTCGTCAATGATGTCTGTACCGACGCAACTTTGAGCGACAATGAGGGCGATAAACGCGCCGAAAAGTGTTACTTTTTTCATACTGATATTTTTTAGTTTGAACCTTGGTAGTTAATTGAAAATGGGTATCTGCTTAAATTCTGAATGCAAATGTATTTTCAAAGTCTCACGGAAAAGTTACGGCAATTAGAAAGCAACTAAAAAGATGAATAGTCTGTCGCAAGTACCCGTCGCGTTCAAACTCTTGGAGGGTTTGTAACCCTCCAAAAGTTATGCAAAAACCCAACACTATTAAATTGACAGACGTAGTATAAAACGTAAAAAAGCCTTGAAAACGTTTATTTTCAAGAATTTTTCCTTTAAAATAAAAAAAATACTGAGGGGGTCACTTATAACGAATTGGCCAATTGCGCCAGCAAATTGTCATCGACAAGGTTTGGCAGCGTCACTTTCAAGTCTTTATTTACGGACATCGCCCGTTGAATTGCCGCAATTGACCCGTCGTTTCTGGCCCATGCACGGCGCGCAATGCCATTGTTGACATCCCAAAAAAGCATCGAACGTAGGCGGCGTTCTGCATCGTCCGAGCCGTCCAAAAGCAGCCCAAAACCTCCGTTTATGACCTCGCCCCAACCCACGCCGCCGCCATTGTGCAAGCTCACCCACGTCGCTCCGCGAAAGGCATCGCCAACAAAGTTTTGAACCGCCATATCCGCCGTAAAACGCGAGCCGTCGTAGATATTTGACGTTTCGCGGAAAGGTGAATCCGTCCCCGAAACATCGTGGTGGTCGCGGCCTAAAACGATAGGCGCGCTAATCTCTCCCGCCTTGATTGCGGTGTTAAAAGCTGCCGCAATCCTTACACGACCTTCCGCGTCCGCGTATAAAATGCGCGCTTTTGAGCCGACAATCGGAATATTTTTATCCGCATTTTCAATCCATAAAATATTGTCTGTCAATTGATTACGAATATCATCCGTTGCTACTTCAAGCAGGCCCCTCAGTATTTTCAAAGCTATCGCATCCGTGGCATCCAAATCGGCTTTCAGACCCGATGCACAAACCCAACGAAAGGGGCCAAAGCCAAAATCAAAGCACATCGGCCCCATAATGTCTTGTACATAACTCGGGTAGCGGAAGGTATTTTTATCCGAACTATTCTCTTCAAAAACATCTGCACCCGCCGCCGCCGCTTCTTTCAAAAAAGCATTACCGTAGTCAAAAAAGTACATGCCTTTTGCCGATAACTCATTGATAGCCAATACATGACGCCGCAAAGTGGCTTGAACTTCGGCCATAAAACGCGGTTTGTCGGTCGTCAAAAGCTGTTTGGCTTCGTCAAAAGTATAGCCAACGGGCGTATAACCACAATCGTCGATATTGTGCAGAGACGTTTGGTCGCTGCCAATTTCCACAAGCACCCCCTCAGTATTGAGGCGTTCCCAAAGGTCAACAATGTTGCCGTGATAAACCAAAGCGGCATTTTTTTTCTTTTCTTTAAGATGTTTTAAAGCAGGAATAAGATGCTTTAAATCATTGTAAACCAAATTTTTATCAATATAACCATCGTTAATACGTTGATTAATCGCATCCTCGTCAATCTCCGCTACAACGCCCACGCAACCGACAATCACCGCCGCCAAAGCCTGCGCGCCCGACATACCACCAAGTCCAGACGTAACAAAAAGTTTACCTTTCAAATCCGAAAAACCACGCAAACGCCCTGCATTCAGCAGCGTCAACGTCGTGCCATGCACAATGCCTTGTGGGCCAATGTACATAAAACTACCCGCCGTCATTTGGCCGTATTGCGTGACGCCCAAGGCATTGTACTTGTTCCAATCTTCTTTTTTAGAATAATTGGGAATCATCATACCATTCGTCACCACGACGCGCGGGGCCTCTTTCGACGACGGAAACAGCCCTAACGGATGCCCCGAATACAAGACCAAAGTCTGTTCGTCGGTCATTTCCGACAAATACTGCATCACCAAACGGTATTGCGCCCAATTTTGAAAAACCGCCCCATTACCGCCATAAGTAATCAACTCATGCGGATGTTTGGCAATAGCAACGTCCAAATTGTTCTGAATCATCAACATAATTGCTGCCGCTTGCGGCGTTTTGGCGGGATAATCCGAAATTGGCCGCGCTTTTATGGCGTAATTGGGCCGCAAACGATACATATATATACGTCCGAAAGCGCGCAACTCATCGGCAAACTCGGTGGCAAGTTCGGCGTGGTCTTTTGGGTCGAAATAGCGTAACGCATTGCGAATCGCTAGTTTTTTTTCATCGGCAGTCAAAACGCCGTCAATGTTGCGTTTTGGGGCGTGCGATACTGAGGGGTCTATTTTTTTTGCCGTTGGCAAAATTTCAGGAATGCCTTGACGGATTTCTTCTTGAAAAGTGACTAATTCGGTCATATTTGATTGATTTTTATAACACCATGGGCCACTGATTGGGCTGATGCGACTGATTTACACTGATTTTTTTTAGTTTCCTTCTCAATGACAAAAAAAAATCAGTGTAAATCAGTCGCATCCCTCAAATCAGTGGCCCATAACGTCAAACGGGAAATTTAAGGAAACTTTAAGCCTTTAGAGTGTAACATAATTAATGATATAAAGTCTTGATGATGGACGGCCAAATGTAGGGCAAACCGTCTTTTTTTTCGATTTTAAATTTTTTCAAAAAAAATAAAAAACGCGTAGGGGTAACAACGGGGCAATATGTCCTACTATCAAACGACAAATTTTGAGCGCGACAAATTTTTTCGACACAACATTTTAAAAGCAATTAATTTTACTAAAAATCTTAAAAATCAACGGTTATGAAGAAGCATATTAAAAGCCTTTTGGCAGGCGCAGTTATCTTTTTGACAGCAATGTCTCCTACTTTCGCACAACGTGAAAAACCCATTTCTCAACGCGAAGAAACCCTTATTGGCGACTCTGGCCTCGGTTTATCGGGCGCATGGGGCGGCTGGACGTACAATTATGGACAGTTTGCCAAAGACAATTCCAGCTACAGTGGCGGTATGTGGGCTTTGGAATTTGGCAAGCGTTTTTACATCGGTGGCTTACACTACAACACTGGTTATCAACCAATTACGAACAGCATCAAGACTTTTTCGGTAAGGTCTAACAATCTGCTTTTGGGCTACAGCCTTCAATCTCACCGCCCTATTCATCCTATTTTTAGCCTTGCGGCCAGCAATTCAACACTCAAATTGCGGACGGATGCGAACAATGAGGCGGAAGATAAAGTGTTCATACTACACCCTGCCCTCGGTGCAGAATTGAACCTCACACGGTGGTGTCATGTGGACGCGCAGGTCGGTTACAGAGCCGTTATGGACAGCGATTTTGCAGGTTTTACGGACAAAGATTTTTCGGGTTTCTATGGTCAAGTGAACCTTAAATTTGGTTTCTCTTGGGGTCGTTATAAAACGAAAAGTAAGTTCATTGAGAAATCGTAAAGCGCGCTAAACAATTGGTAATCACTATTTTGTAACCAATAAAAAAACGGTTTACTGCATTCAGTTGAATGTCGTAAACCGTTTTTTATTGAGACAATTTAACCTAATTTTGATAAAAATACTGAGGGGCCTATTTCAAACTCAAAACGGAAACAAGCGTTGGATTTAACACCTCTCCGTATTTTTACTTTTTGTAAATTATCTGTGCAATTTTTCACGGGCTGTTTTTCGCTACGCTCAAAAGACGCCCTTTCAAGAAATCTATCGGAGCGAGCGTGTTTTTCAAGATAAAAATCGAAGATTT